>DASWKT010000242.1:0-3948 GCA_036396515.1 Anaerolineales bacterium
GCCAGACTTCCTTGCCGCGCTGGGTGATATCTACATGCTCACTGATCAGCCGGATGAGGCACAGCTTCAATATAAGACAGTCGAATATATTGGCAAACTTGCTGCACTCAACAAGCAGATCTACAATCGCCAGCTAGCCAATTTCTATTCCGGGCATGATCTGCATGTGAAGGAGGCGCTTCGCCTCGCGCTTGCTGAACTTGAGTCACGCAAGGATATCTATGGCTATGACGCCGCAGCCTGGGCTTATTACAGGAATGGCAAATTCGCAGAAGCACAAAGCCTTATGGATCAGGCCATGGCCCTTGGTACGCGCGATGCCTACCTGTATTATCACGCCGGGATGATCGCGCTCCAGCTCGGGGACGAAGCGCAGGCACGCGAGTATCTTGAACAGGCTTTGGAGATCAATCCCCATTTTTCGATTTTATATGTCCAAGAAGCGCGCAGGACATTGGAAAGATTGCAAGCCATGGAAACCAAATAACTCGGAGACCACCATGAGAAAATTTCGCCGTGTCATTGTTACCCTGCTGACTTTATTTGCTTCCTTCGCGCTGGTTCCGGCCGCCTTCGCGCACCCGCTTGGAAACTTCACCATCAATCAATACGCCGGGTTGATTGTCAGCCGCGAAAAGGTCCTTCTCGATTATGTCCTCGATATGGCCGAGATTCCCGCCTTTCAGGAGATCGCCGCATTCGATGCGAATGGAAACGGCCTTGCAGATCCTTCTGAGGCGGCAGGGTATCACGCGCAGAAATGCGCCTCGCTTCAACCGGACCTGAACTTGCTTCTCAACAATAAAGCATCAGCCTTAACTCTGAGCTCTTCCGCTGTTGAATTCCCGGCGGGAGTCGGTGGTTTGCCCACTTTGCGTTTGACCTGTGAATTTAAGGCCGCCCTCGATTCCACGAAAAGCAATCTTGATATCTCTTTTGTGAACAACGCGTTTCCTGACCGGATCGGCTGGAAAGAGATCGTCGTCTTCCCCGAGGATGTTTCCATAAATGGAGACTTTGCCGCGACCAGCCTTAGCAATCGGCTGACGAACTATCCGCAAGACTTGCTGACGAATCCGCTCGACCAGCGGCAGGTCGAGTTTGAAATTACGCCAGTTGGATTGCCACAGCAGAATGAATCGGCTGTACCTGCTGCAGAAAGTACGTCTGTGCCGGCAGATCGCAATGACGCCTTCACGCGCCTGATCCTGTTGGAGGAAATAAATCTTTCCACTTTGTTGATTGCGCTTGGAATTTCATTCATCTGGGGAGCGATGCATGCAATGACGCCCGGTCACGGCAAAACGATTGTCGGTGCGTATCTGGTCGGTTCACGCGGCACGCTGAAACATGCGGTTTACCTGGGATTGACCACGACCATTACGCACACCCTGGGCGTATTTGCTCTCGGGTTGATCACGCTGTTCGCGGCTCAATATATCGTGCCTGAAACGTTATATCCGTGGATGGGCCTCCTCTCCGGATTATTCGTGGTTGGGATCGGGTTGAGTCTTTTCGCAAACCGGTTTAGATCATCGGGCCTGGGAACCTGGACTCAGGCGTTCAAGACAAAAGTTGGGAGATCGTCGCGCCTGTATTCACCCGTTCTGGCACATGCACATTCGGAGGGTTTCGTCCACCAACACAAATATGTACTTAATACTTCACACGAACATCATGGACACGCGCACGCGCACCCTCACTCGCATGGCCATGAGGCGCACCACCATGACCACGAGGATGAGCATCATCACGATCACGACCCTGCCGATCATTCCCACCTGCCCCCCGGAGCCGATGGCTCGCCTGTTACCTGGCGCAATCTGTTGGCGCTTGGGATTTCGGGCGGGTTATTACCCTGTCCATCTGCACTGGTGGTGCTGCTGGGCGCGATCGCATTGAACCGGATTGGCTTCGGCCTGATATTGGTGCTGGCCTTTAGCCTCGGCCTGGCAGGTGCGCTGACTGCCATCGGGATGACCTTTATTTATGCGGGCCGGCTCTTTGAGCGCTTCCCGTCACAGGGGAAGATCATCCGCTTTTTGCCGGTGTTAAGTGCACTGTTTGTTTCACTGATTGGGATTGCGATTTCGATCAAGGCCCTGGCAGAGATAGGGATTGTCTAAACCTTGCGAAGGTTCCGTTTTATATATGCTCCCAGCGCCGTCCCCGGCGCTGGTTTGATTAATAAACGCCGCCGGGGACGGCGGCTTGAGCAATGAGTTTATGCCTTGATAAACGTCCCGTTCCTTAATTCTGCCAGTGTCTGCTGGATCTCCTCGATGCTATTCATCACGAAGGGCCCATAGGGAACGATTGCTTCCTTGAAGGGGGCGCCAGCAATAAGCATGAAGCGTACGGGATTGTTTTCCGTCTTGACATGGATGTGATCCCCGTCATCAAATTTAATGAGACGTACCGCTTCAATTGTCTGATCAGCAAACACTCCTTCGCCTTCGAAGACATATGCGAGGGTAGTGTGCCCGGTGGGGATGGGTTGAGTCCATTCTTTACCGGGAGCAAGCTGGACGTCCAGATAAAGCGGCGAGGCTGCGATCTCGGTAACGGGGCCCGTGACACCGTCCACTTCTCCTGTAACAATGCGGATCTTGACCCCATCCTTTTCATAGGTGGGAATGCTTGAGGCGATCACTTCCTGATAGCGCGGCTCGGACATCTTGAGGTGAGATGGGAGGTTGACCCACAGTTGGAAGCCGTAAATGTTTCCGCTTTCGCCACGGCGCGGCATTTCCTCGTGCAGGATGCCGCGGCCGGAAGTCATCCATTGCACATCGCCGGGACCGATCAGGCCTGAGTTGCCGAGGCTGTCGCGATGGTGGGTGGAACCTTCGAGCATGTAGGTGACCGTTTCGATGCCGCGATGCGGGTGGTAGGGGAAGCCACGGATCGGACCCTCGATGGGATCATTAAAGGCAAAATGATCAAACAACAGGAACGGATCGAACAGGTTGCTAACACGCGGCGCAATGGAACGGCGCAGCTTGACGCCCGCGCCCTCGATGGCGTTCTGCGGTTCGATAATTTGGGAGATAGTTCTAAGGTTGTTCATGTCGCGTAGATGACGTCAGAGAGGAGAGTATTACGTTTTATCTCGCACTTAATCTTATTTGTTGGCCACTTTTGGCTTTATCTCGACCCAGGTTTCCCCGCCATTGGTGGTGTGAATCAGACTCTTTGTGCCGCTGGCATCATTCAAAAATACAATCGCCCAACCGGCCTTCGAATTAATGAAATCAAGTTGCCAAATTTCCCAATACACTTTTTTGATCGCCGTCCATGTGAGCCCGCCATCCGCGGTGGACTCCAGTCCACACAGTCCACCCACATATACACAAAGTAGTCTCCAGCCTTCTTGCCTGTTCAGGAAAAACTCGTTCCATGGAGAATGCCAATGATGCCAGGTCTGACCACCGTGGTCGCTCACTGAAAACAGGTAATAAGATGTAGATGGATTGGTGTGAATTGCGCAAGTCCACTCCAAAGTGATGTTGCTTGGAGCAAGGGGTAGAATTTGATGTACTCCGCAACTCATGGTGAGTCCTTTATATTCCAGCTGACCTAACACTACAACGACGTTTCATATTACTACGACATGTTGACTATTACTACGACGTTTTGCGGCGAGGGCGTTTGGTAGGCGATGCAGAGTGCTTATGGCGATGGTGTTTGCGATGGGAGCAGTAGGCTTCATAGTTGCGTTGTTGATGGTAGTTGATCAAAGGTAGGCTGTCATAGGAAGGCTGAGTTTCTTCTGCCATGCTCGGAGCCACCAATTGCCGAGCCTGAGCCGTGGTGAGTGCAGGGAGTTTTTTTTGAAGAGCAAGCGCAAACGCATCAGGAAGAGATGAGCCATAAAGGTTTGGAACATATGATGGTGCCAGGCCAACCACGTCCGAGTTTCACACCGCACCTGCGGTGGGTGCAGGT
>DASWKT010000243.1:0-3262 GCA_036396515.1 Anaerolineales bacterium
GTCAGGCCGATCATGGCCGCGCCCGCGTACGTGTTTCCGATCACCGGTACAAGCAGTCCGGGCTCGATCTGCTCCATTGAAAATCCGAGTTGGGATGCGACGCGTTGTGGGAACTTCGTGTTCGGCTGGTGGAAGACCGCCCACCTGTAATCCTTGGCGGTGGTGCCTGAGGCTTCCATCAAATGTGTGGCGGCTTCGGTGATGTGCTTGAAGTAAGCAGGTTCGCCCGTGAAGCGCATGCCGTGTTCGGGATATTTCTGATTCTCGCGGCGCCAGAAGTCGGGTGTGTCAGTGACGTAGGAATAGGAAGCATTGATGACTGCCAGTGACTCTTCCGCAGGCCCTAGGATGTACGCGCCGCCGCCCGCGCCCGCGGTGTATTCAAGCGCGTCGCCCGGCTTGCCTTGCGCAGTGTCCATGCCGATGGCCATGGCATAGTGACCCATACCCGAACCGACCAAACCCATCGCGGCGACCAGCGCTTCAGTGCCTGCTTTACAGGCGAACTCCCAATCGGCGGCCTGCGTGTTGGGGACCGCGCCGATCGCTTCGGCGACCAGTGTGGAGGTGGGTTTCACCGCATACGGGTGGGACTCAGACCCGACCCAGACCGCCCGCAATTCGGTCGGGTCGATCTGGGCGCGTTTCATGGCGTTGCGCGCCGCTTCAATGGACATCGTGATGACGTCTTCATCGAGGCCGGGGACGGCTTTCTCTTTAATCGGAAGCCCACCTTTGCCGCCTGTCCATACGCGCGCGACCTCCCTGGCCGGCAGACGATAGCGCGGCACGTACGCGCCGTAGCCAATGATGCCGACAGGCTTGGCAGGTTTGAGGAGGGTGGGGGAATGTGTGTGAGGGGTTGTCATTTTGTCATTTCCTATTTACTTTCACTACTTCTTGGTCGCATTTCTCTTCCTGTTGGATCCATTTCTAATGCTGACTCGTGTAACATATTTACTAATCGTCCAGTAACTTTGCCGTTCTTGTCCTTTTCATGGAGTGACCATCCCATTTTGCCTAGTTCAGGTTCTAGTTCACCAGGATCATCAAGAAGATAGCACATATTGAAAAGCATTTCATATTGCTTGACTCGAACAATATCAGTAATATCCTGACGATCTGCTCCTAAGTCTAATAATCTTTGTAATGCAGGACCAATTCCAGAGCAGGCGTCATTTGGGTGTTTGGATGAGTAATCTATTTCTTGATCTATCCATGTCTTATTATCTTCGGAAACGACAAGTCGCCAAGCAGCTCTTAAGAAAACGAAGCGCGTTAGTTGAGCAATATTTTCTGTAATCTCTGACTTTGCCCAAGACTCTGGATCATCTGCGCCAAGTTTATGAAAGATTTTTGATAGTTCAGCGATTTGTGTTTTTTCCTCTTCAGATATTTCCTTCATTTATCACCTTTGCATATGCCAAAACGCTGACGTCAAACCTGCTCGTGCCGACCTCACCCGAAGGGAGACGGAATTTAGTCTGCAGATTTACCACTTGCGCGGCGTATCCCCTTTTTCAATTTCTTCTTTAGCTCTCGCGAGCGTTTTGTTCCACATCTCCAGCGTTTCCCGTCCAATGTGTGCAGCTTCTTTTGTGACTTCACCCAAATTCACATCGTAGTTGCTATAACCGCGTAGGCAAAAATAAAGTATAGAGAAAATATCCTTTGGGTGTTTGTCAGACCTGCCTTCATACCATGCCCGTAATTTTCCGATGATAATATCTGTTGGCTGGGCGACCCACGCTTCAAAACTTTCTCCACTTGGACTTTGAAAGGTTTCTTTCACGCGGCGATTAAAGGCAAGTTGATATTCAGGCTCGCGTTTTAGAGGAACCAGGTCTGCTCTTGCGCCTTCTTCGGTGTCAATGAGGTTGAACATGATACCCATTTCAATTGAATTCTTTATCATTTCAGGGTCGGCGTAATAGCGTGGAAGAGGGAATTTTTCTGAAATAGCATAGCAATCCTTTTCCTGCAAATCCACCAACATGTCAATGTCGTTGGTGGAACGGGCGATTCCAAATACAGAGCCGCCATACGCGCCTACGATCATATAAGGCGCGCCAATTTCATCCAAGGCCTTCACGACACGAATATAAAAATCAAGCGTGCCCATAATTCTTGTCCATATAAGTCAGGTAATCCAAAATCTTCATATTGATTTCAGCTATCGAAAGATCGGGGAATTTCTTTCGAAATGTACCGCGTAAACCAGCCCGCACCATTTCAGAGGCTTGTAGCATAGGAATAATACGTTTTCCCGGCGGCAACTTCGCCAATAATTCCATCTGCACATGATCAATGGGATCGAATCCATCCACGATGGCGGAGATTTCTGCTGATGTAAGAGGATGTTTTTCAGTCATAATTACCTTTGAACATGCCAAAACGCTGACGTCAACCCTGCCTGCCTGAAAATCTCTTCAGCCTGCTCGACCGTCCTTCCATGATACTCCATGGACAGGCGGTCGTGATACCACAGCTTTGAAAGCTCCCAGACTTGATCCACCGAAAGGACTTCTCCGCGTTCGAGATTATTCTTCTTACACCAGCGCTCGATCCATTCTTCCGACCGGAAGAGAAGCATGGTTGCTCAGGTAAAGAGCAAATCATCGTACCAGCGGGCGAAGGGCAAGGGGAAGTGGATCTTCAAGTCACTAGTCAAAATGCTTTTGATATCGCCGCCGGGGACGGCGGCTTGAGCTTGGATTTGCCCATCCCGAACTGCCAGTTGAACCCGATCATCGCTTTCTGTGCAGATGGCTTCGATGACCGCGTCGTTGCGCAAAGCGAGCGCGACGGGGATGCCGAGCATATCCCAGGCGCAATTTGCGTAATAGGATTTGCCATCCGCGTGGACTTTGAAGTCCGTTGGAATCCCTGAGAACGGGTTTGCCATGCGGATGTTCAAGGTCTCTGGTTCCAAAAAGAGCGCGTGGCGATTGTGTAATTCCTTGTACAATGTGCCTGCAAGTTCTATTTCGATGTTAAGGTGCTGTGCGGCTTCTTCGACGCTTGGCGGACGGATTGTGTCCGCGAAATGGTTGTAGACGAAGGCGCGTATTTGCCAGAGGAGGGCGTTGTTTGACATGGTTTGACGTAGGGGCGGGGTCTTCCCGCCTAAGGCGGCAGGACGCCGCTCCTACGAGTTCATCTCTTTCAAAATTTCTTCGGCACGATCAATTCTCACGAGTTTCTCTGCCACCAATTGAGCGGCCACCTTTTCGATGGTCTCGCCGCTTGCTCCTGCCGCAAT
>DASWKT010000244.1:0-6314 GCA_036396515.1 Anaerolineales bacterium
CGCCATAGGGCCAGGGCTGCAAAGAATCCGCCGTCCAGGCAATGACATTGCCCATCCAGCATCACATTGAGAGGGGAACGGTCGCGCTCCTCAGCGATGTAAGGCATACGGTCCAGATACTCTTGAATTGCAAAAGGCGTGATCAGGCTTAGGAACTTTTTGCGTTGGTCGGCGCGCAGGCGCGACCGGAATTCAGTCATGAAAGACAGGTTCACCTTAATTTCCGTGCGTCCCATATGCGGCTCCCGCTATTTCTTTTTGAGCTTTTCTTTAACCTCAGGCAGAAACTCCTCGACTCCCTTTTTGTTTTCTCCGTTCATTTTTATGTAGGTTTCATAGTCCCCCAGCGCAGCGCGATAGTCACCCTTATCGTAATAGGTTGCTCCGCGATTTGCGTAGGGTTCAGCATAATTCGGGTTGAGGCGGATGGCTTCCGTGAAATCTTCAACCGCGCCATCCAGATCGCCTTTATTGCGCCGGGCCCACCCCCTGTTGTTATAAGGTAGATATTCCTCACCTTCGTATACGTATTTAATGGCAAGCGTGTAATCTTCTATTGCGCCCTCTAGATCCTCTTTGGCCAGACGCGCCACACCCCGTTTATTATAGGCACTCGCGTCATCTGGTTTTAGCTGGATAGCTTTTGAGTAATCTTTGATGGCGCTCACTATATCGTCTTTGTTGTAATACGCTAGTCCACGGTTGGTGTAAGCGTTGGCATTGTCAGGATTGAGGCGAATGGCTTCGTTGTAATCCTTGATTGCCTTATCGAGATCGCCCTTCTCAAAGTGTGCCAAACCACGATTAATATAGGCATCGGCATGGTCAGGCCTGAGGCGGACGGCTTCATCATAATCCTTGAGCGCACCATCGACATCGCCTTTGCTGTGGCGCGCCAGACCACGATTAATATAGGCATCGGCATTCTCAGGCTTGAGACGGATCCAATGGTTATAGTCCCGGATTGCCCCCTCTATATCCCCTTGGGTGTAGCGGGCAAAGCCTCTGTTGCTAAAGGGATAATAGGAATCGGGATCTAATTCAATCGCCTGGCTGTAATCTTTCATCGCGGTTTCTAGGTCACCCTTATTAGCATAAGCGAAGCCACGGTTGTTGTATGCGTGTGCATGACTTGGATTCAGGTGGATCGCTTCGGTGTAACAGCGGATCGCTTCGTCATGGTTATTGGCCTGGCCGTATTTATAGCCTTGCTCAAACCATTCCTGAGAACTCAACTCCTCCTGGTTGACTTGACTGGCGCTGCTCGCCACTTCCTTCTGTTCCTGTGTTGCCTTTTGCACCTTGGTTGATACGGGATGCAAGACTGCATCCAGAGGGGTGTTCAAATAACGATCGCGGAGGCGTGCCATCCCCTCATCGAAATACTCCGAATAAATGCGGAGCCCGTTATAGTTCTTCAACACTTCGAGTTTTCCAACGAGCACCTTGGAGTTATTGGTGTTGCCAAAATCAAAACTTTCCAGCATAACCGGGATGATGTTGCGCTTGTAATCCATGGCGGTTTCGATCTCGCGTCTCAGCCAGTCATTCGGGTCTTCACAGCGTTCGAGTGCAGAAGGGGTCAGCAACAACAAAAAATGTGCACGTGCTTTTATGTTTTCGATAATCACCCGTGAAAAGTCCCCGCTGTTAATGCTCTGAGAATCAAAGAAGGCGTCATAGCCGTCTGCCACTAAATCCTGGTAGATTGCCCTTGCCCAGGGCGAGTTGGCGCGGCGATAGCTGATAAAAATGGTTTTTTCAACGCGTTCCATGTGCGGCTCCTGTATTTTCCGGTGAAAGAATTATACAAGAAATCGCTCGTGATATCATGATGAAGGCATAATGGGCCTGAAACTTTTTGCGGGCCGCTTTTTGGGTATAATACCGGCAGTTAATTGTTGTTCTTATCAATCATTTGTAACGTTGATGTTCCAGAGGAGAGAGCATGAATCAACCGACATGGATTGGGCGGACTCTCAGCGGTCGCTACAAAATTGAAGCTCTTTTGGGACAGGGGGGTATGTCTGCTGTCTACAAAGCAATGGACCCCAACCTGAAGCGCGTCGTCGCGATCAAGCTCATTCACCCTCATCTTTCAAGCGACCCATCGTTTGTATCGCGTTTCGAGAGCGAGGCGTCCGCGGTAGCCAGCCTTCGGCATGCGAACATTGTTCAGGTCTATGATTTCAATAACGATGAGGGTGTGTACTATATGGTCCTGGAGTTTATTCCGGGCGAAACGCTGCAGGACCGCATGAGCCGTCTGAGTGGCACCGGGCGGCAGCTTTCCATTCAGGATGCTCTGAAGTTTACGATCAATATCTGTGATGCCATGGGTTATGCACACCAGCGCGGCATGGTACATCGCGATATCAAGCCAGCCAATATCATGCTCGACGTGCAGGGCCAGGCTATCCTGATGGACTTTGGTATTGTCAAAATCCTGGGCGGTGACAGTCACACCTCAACAGGAGCAGTGGTTGGGACTGCGCGTTATATGTCGCCTGAGATCATCCGCGGCGAAGTCGCAGACCATCGCTCCGATATATATTCTCTCGGTGTGACCTTATATGAGATGTTGAGCGGCCGCCCACCATTTGTGGCTGATTCCGCGATGACGCTGATGATGATGCACCTGAACGACCCTGTGCCCGATGTTCGCGATTTTCGTACGGACGTGCGCCCTGAACTTGTAGAAATCCTTGAAAAATGTTTGGCAAAAGATCGCAATGATCGATATTTATCTGCCGCGGACATGGCTGCGGATCTACGGCGCGCGCTGGCTTACATCGGCGGGCAGCCCACCTCAATCGGTTTGAAGGATGCCAACAAGGCTCAGCCCGCCGCCACCGTAGTGGAGTCTCAGCCAATTTCTCCACCGACCTCTCAGCCCCGCCCTCAACCCGTCGTTCAGACCGTTGTCGAACCTGCTCCCGGTACAGCGAGCCAGTCTCAATCCCCGCCTGCCTCCCCGAACATTTCCGCCAGCTATCCTGTGCCGAGTAAACCTGCGGCATCTCGTCGATATTTGTGGATGATTGGCGCGGGTCTGGCAGCATTGGTCTGTGTTGGAACTGCATTTGCGATCGGGAATTCCATCCTAAA
Source organism: Anaerolineales bacterium (assembly GCA_036396515.1). GTDB lineage: Bacteria > Chloroflexota > Anaerolineae > Anaerolineales > Villigracilaceae > Defluviilinea. Next base: position 3,109 of record DASWKT010000244.1, read on the forward strand.
TAACGCGAGGTCTCAACCAACCAGCGAACCCACCCAAACGCTGTCGTTGGCGAGCAGCACGAGCCCCGCGACGGAGGAGCAGCCAGTCGTTGCTTTGGCAACCGAGACTCTTGCGCCTACCGAAACCCCAACCGAAGCAGCGACGCCAACGGAAACCCTGCCGCCGTTGTATGCCCGTATTAACGGCATTACGCTCAATACATCTGGTCAATACGTTGTCGATTATGAAACCTTCGGTTATACGGAAGTACTGCCTGGTATGCATGTGCACTTCTTCTTCAACAGCGTGCCTCCTGAGCAGGCTGGCAGTCCTGGCAATGGACCCTGGATTCTGTATGGGGGACCTCGCCCATTTACAGGATATCGAGAGTCTGACCGTCCTGCACAGGCGACCCAAATGTGCGCGCTGGTGGCGAACAATAATCATTCGGTTATTGCGGACAGTGGGAATTGTGTGAATTTGCCGTAACAGGATTTTCTCTTGAACTAGCTTACGCATGAAAAAAGCGGACGGGATTTCCCGTCCGCTTTTGGGTTTTATTGTCATGGATTATTCGTATGCCAGTGTGTCTCTCACCGTCAAGCGCGAAGCCCTTCTTGCAGGCAACGCGCTGGCAATTGTAGCAAGAACAATTGTGAAAACCAGCCAGGCGAGGATGCCGCTCATGCCGTAGACCGCTGGCATGGGCGCGGTGAGGACTGCCATGCCGACACCAAAGGTCAACGCGCCCGTGATGGGGAAGGATAGCAGGATGCTGATCGACCAGCTGATCAGTCCTATTACCAGCCCTTCTACAATGACGATACCTTGAATATCTCCGTTGGATGCGCCGATGGCCCGCATGACACCGATCTCGCGCGTACGCTCAATTACATTAATGCTCATTGTACCCATCAAGCCAAGTCCACCGACGATCGCGATCAGGACTGCCATGACCATCATAAAGTAGACCAGGACATCCGTAGTCGCTTTTTGGCTGGTGATAAAGTCTGTGCCCAGTTGTGACGAGCCTACCTGGATGCCGCGCTCTTCAAATAACGCCAGCAATTGATCATTCACTCTTGTTTGGGTAAGTGCGTCGTGTCTGGCTGTCAACACACGGAGAGAATAAACTTGTCCAGGAGCTCCAACGATGTGGCTTAGATACTCATAATTGACGTATAAAAGGGGTGGATTGACATTGCCTGTGATTGTGTAAAAACCAACGATATGCCATTTCGTCTGTTTGCCGTCAATTTCGATGGTGAGCCAGTCACCGATTTTTAGGTCAGGGAAAATATTGAGCAGGTGATTGCCAATCACCATGGCGTTCTCATCCCCTGTCGTCAGCCAGCGACCGGCAGTGATAACGGGATCGATCAAGGTCGAAGTAGATGGAGGCGCAACGAACAGGATTTGTGTGCCCGCGGCGTCTTTCTCCGAAATGAGCGTGCCAGGGTATTCGGTCCAGCCTTCCACGCTCGAGACATCCGGGACGCTTTCTGCCAGGGAAGCGACTTCCTCAAAACGATAATAACGCCCGAACGAAAGGTTAATGTCAGCCATGAAATAACCTTGAATATCTTCGATGGTCTTATCGAAGGAGGCCCATAAATTGTAGACCCCAATGAAGATGGCACCACCCAGCACCAGCGAGAACAGAGTCAGGCCGAGACGAAGTTTCCGACGAAAAGCATTTCGTAGAGAGAGGCGCATTGGACGTGGAAGGAACAAGGCTCTCCTGCTTACTGAATGATCTTTGGGTTTGGCATTGCCGCCAATGCCATAATCGCTGATCGCCTCGCGCACTGTGATGCGGACACTGTTATAAACGGGCCATAATGCTGCCAGAAAAGGCACAAGCAGTGCCACAATTGCCTGCTGGCTGATCGCTGATGGATAAGCCTTGAACGGTAATTGGGCAAAATTCAAATAAGCTGCCATCCCGCCACCGATGTTTCGCGCCGCGCCAATTGACAGGGGCATTGCAATCAAGAGCGCAACCAGCCCGAAGCCCAATATCAACACAACATACATGGCGAAGATCTGTGCATTGCCGCCTCCCACAGCCTTCATGATACCGATCTGGCGCGTCTGCTGGGTCATGATCGCAGTGATGGTGTTGACGATCAGAAAGCCGCTCAACAATACGGTCATATAACCAAGCACACTCAGGACAAAGAAAATGCCCTGTGAGATGTTCCACGCAAAGTGGTGACCGGGCTGATAAACATTTACAAAATAGATTGCTGCACCTGCCCGTTCCATTCGGTCGGCAACAGCCTGTGCAACTTCTGTTACGTGTTCTGCGTCGGTTTGATTTTCTGACACGCTTACGGCCAGCGCGCTATAGGCTCGCGACCCGCCAAGCCACTCAAGTGTATCGGGTGTCACGTATGAGTTGATCGTTTGTGCCAGGTTATAGGGAAACCCTGTAACATCGTGAACATATCCTGCGAGGGTTAGCTCACGACGTCTGCCGTTATCAAGTTCGATGATCAACGTATCGCCGACCTCATAGCCAAGTGACATGGCAGAGGCATCCACCAGCACTTCCTTGTCTGTGAAGGTTGGTATGGTGGTTTCGCCATCCCGCGGTTTTAGCTGATTAAGGGTCAGGTCTTGCGGGTTTTCTATCCCAGTGAATTGAATGGAGATCGGCTCTCCTTCGGACGGAATCAAATGTGCACTGGTTGTACTGCGCCCTTCTGCCGCGTCTACACCGGGCATCTCGCGCGCGATCCTTACCATATCTTCGTCAAACAGAGATGTAAAGATCATCGCCTCGGACGGATTGGCAGAGAGAAAGTCTTCATCCATGCTCTCAACCATATATGAGCCAAGGTTGCTGTTGAACCCGACTGCGAACGTACCGACCATGATGGTCAGGACAGTGAGCAGGGTGCGCGACTTATGGCCCCAGAAATCTGCCCAGATTTTCTTCCAGCGACTGGTCATGACTTTGCTCCCCGCCGCGCGATATTTTCCTCTTCATGCCTGTCTGCGGATTGACGCAACGCCTCGCGCGTGACTGGGGACTCACCCAGCAATTCGTTGAGTTGATCATAGCTGATACAGAGCACCTCAACAGGTCCACGCTCAGAGGCGCGGATAGATGCCTTATGTTTCTTCTCGTGGAAAAACTCCATTTCGCCGAAGTATTTTCCAGGTCCGAGTTGAACCGCAATGACGTCAGATTGATTGACGCGCGGCAGAACAACTTCCA
>DASWKT010000245.1:0-3191 GCA_036396515.1 Anaerolineales bacterium
ACACGCTCATCGTTGCCGTCGGCAGCGAAGGTGTTTTGGTGCGCACCCCCGCCGGTGTCTGGCAGCGTTATACGGTCGTGCCGGGATACGCCATTGGCCCGACGCCGTATGTTGCAGAGAACATCTCGACCGCCATTTCTGTAATGCCAGCTGAGATAGGCATCTGGCTGCTCGCCGGGTTATTCACGTGGTTATATCTGTGGCTCATTAGCGTGAATACGATCCTCGAGCGGATGAAAAACCGGTTGAAGCCGGAGTGTGCCGCCCCCTGGGTCACACAGCCAGCCGGCTTCCTGGTTGTCGCGTTGATCAGCCTGTGCCTCTTGATCATTGCAATACTGAGTTTCAGAGTGGGCGTCTTCACAATGTACCTGCTTGCCGGGTTGGTCATCGTCTTTCCGCTGCTGAGTTTTATACTGACCTGGCAGCGTGTGGCGCACATTGTCTATCAACCCAGGCAAGCCTGGCTGGCAGCAGGCATTTGCATATTAACAGCCATCGCGATCTTTCCCCTGGCCTGGCTGCCTTTTCCTCTCTGGGCGCTAGGCATTATCTCCCGCTATGAATTCGCGCTGGTCCTCTCGATCCTGCTAACGGCCTTGATCCTGTGGTGGGGCATTCGTCGAGCGCGTCAGGTTAGCCAAATGGCCAGCATACCCATCATCGGCGACTTCAGTGCTTGAGCTGAATGCCTGAGTACTTGCACACTGACAATAGATGATTTCTCCTGAATTTAGTGACGGGAACATCTCCTAAGTTATATACCAGAATGTTCGCCTGCTTTTTGCCCAGGTCCGTCAGCTCAAATCAGCTCTCACGGTTTGAGATCACGCGCCGGGTATTCGCTTCACTTTCCCCGTGCCGGACGAAATAAAGTTTCATTGGGTGAGCGTCTACGCAATCGCTTCCTTCAAAGCTTCATACGACTGGTACAGCGCTTCTTCCTCCTGCGCAAGCAATGGACTGTCCGCCGGCTTGCCCGCATTGACCCACAGATCAGAATAGAGCATGCCCATTGCCCGGAGGCGTGTTGCTTCCCGAACTTTTCCAGGCTCAATGCCATACGTTTCAGCATATAGGCTGGTCAGCGCGTCGACCAGTTCCTGATTTTCAGCGTTGCCAAACAACTTGCGATGGACAATCCACCAGTTGACTTCCAGCTTCACTGCACGTTCCACATCGAAGTCTTCGTGATGTACATTCTTGATGAATTGATAGAAACGCCTCACGTAGGCTTCGGTCTTTGGTACATCGTTCTTTGGGAACGGTGCAAAGGCGATCTCGGCGCGGGCGATCAGGTACGCCCCATAGATTGCCTGCCAGGGCGAAAGGGCGAAGGCTTCTCCGATCATTCCCACCGAAACGCGCAGGAGCTTCAGCCAATCCTTCTGGTAATAGGCGACATAGTTCTCTTTCTCGTAGTGCGCTATCTTCCGCGGATCGAAACTCCGCATGGGGTTATCGGGTCTCATGTATGCCTCGGTCAATATAGAAAGACTACCAATAAGGTTGAAGGAATTTTACCGCGGGAAAGAAAAGGCTGGCATTCCGCCAGCCTCATTTCTTTAGAGAACAGGTCATTTCCTTCTTTCTTCCCCTTAGATGCTCCTTGATGCGCCTGTGACCTGTAATAGACCTGTATTCATCCTGTATTGTCCTTATATTACTTGCACTGATGGTTCGATGGTCGCGTCATCATAAAAGGAAATCCCCCAGGCACCCCTTTCAAATTGGCAAATAAAGCCGGACTACACAACTAAATTCAATATAAGCATGGGGGATTGCCTATCAATAGTGTACTGCAATCTGTAAGGAAAAACCTTTACAGCTTACTTAGCGTACTTAAATGATATCCACTCTTACTGTCCTCAAACCCGCAAACATGGACATCTCGAGTCTGTTCCAGGCCAGGAAGCAAAATTGCTCATCACACAGCCCTAATAGGCCAGCGGGATCGGTCTGTGTTGAAACGATCAGACCTGCGAGACTACCCATTCGCGTGGATAATCAAGTCTCGTAGGCTTTGGATTACCTGTCTCGAGTAACGATCATCACTGATTACCAAACACTCTCTTTTGCACTTCTGTTCGCTTCTCACCGATGATTCCCATCATCTCCTCCCACTTCTTCTGGAACGCGATGAACGATTGGAATGGGTCTTTTTTCGGCTTTGCCAGATAGTGGGCATGGTAAATATTGTTTAGCGACTCGCGCGCATTCTCTGGTTCATCTTTGGTCAGGTAATCATTCGCCAAAATTGTACAAGCGTGGGTGACGCGCTCGAGAAAATCATCCTGAAAGAAGGTACCGGGATAAGGCAGATAGCGCTCGCTGTGGAGGGCATGATAACCATCGCCGTCTTTGCTATTGGCTATCTTGGCCTGCTGGTAGCGAAAACGATAGATGTCCTCCCGCAGCGGTTGCCAGGTGGCATACGGGCGCGGCGGCGGATCGTGCTTGATGACCAGCTCCGTATCCATAATGAAGCGCTCGCCGAGGATATGCGAGTTCATGACCCAGTCCATGTCTTCGCCGCGTTGCAGGGGCGGGTCGAGTGGGACACGCGTATAAAGATCCCGGTGGACAGCAATATTGCCCATGATCGCGAATGGCACTTCCTTCATGCCCGGCGACTCGACGATGAACTTCCTGAACGCTTCGTTCATGACCTCCACAACGTTCCAGTACACGGCATGGGGGCTGGTCGGGAGATCGAGATAGATCGTATCTTTGGCAGTGATGTAAGGTCCGCAATAGGCTCGAATTGGCTTGCCATCGAAGTCCGAAAGCATCTTCGATTTGATCCGCCCAACATACTCCGGCTCGATGAACAGGCAGTCGTCGTCAATGGATACGGCGATATCCTTGCCCAGGATGTGAGCAGCGACCAGACACGCATTCCGAAGTGGCGAGTAGCCTACGAGGGAAACTGTTTCGAGGAGATCTTCTTTTCCCAATTCACGGAGATAATCATGAAGGCGCTTCAGGTGGGAATAACTGAAGTAATGGAGTTTGACTCCAGCCTGGCTGGCATATTTATGCAGCAACTTACCAGCCTTCTTCTCCACCGTCTCTGCCTTGGATGGATGGTTGGCGCCTGCTATGGCGGTGATATCGAACTCTCGATCCTTCAAAACCTTCAGGCTCTCGAAGAGTGGCGGAATTGTCCCTTCGTCATCCAGAGCGGTCGG
>DASWKT010000246.1:0-2996 GCA_036396515.1 Anaerolineales bacterium
TCAGTTACACGCGTTTGATCGTCGGGGAGAAGCCGCGCGAAGTTTTTGGCTGGCAGGTCGAAGGCGCCGCCCTGAGCGAGTCGAAGGGTCCGACCGGAATCGATGAGACCTTCATGGGGCAGATGCGCTTCGAGAAGGGAGTCCTTGCGCAGTTTGTCTGTGGATTCGCGTCTCCGTTCCGTACCTCCATGGAAATCATTGGGAGCAGGGGAACCCTCACGGTTCCTGTCCCATTTCATCCCGGCAAGAATGATAAGATTTATCTTCAGGTGGGTAATGAAATCGAAACGATTGAGATCCCTGATCAAGAGTTATATATTGGCGAAGTGGAAGACATGGCCGATGCGGTTTTGTTGGGCAAGGAACCTCGCATGAGTCTTTCCGATAGCCGCGATATCATCGAAATAATAGTGAGGTTATTTGAGTCAGCGCGAACTGGCAAGCCGGTTATTTTATAGTTATCCAATCTGTGTGTTGACATTTTAATCTGGCTCATCTAAACTGCCTGCATGCTTGCGCGTGTATATTCCTGTGCCGTCATCGGTCTTGAGGGCGTCATCGTCGAAGTGGAGGTGGACTTCAGCAACGGCTTGCCTGCCGTTATCATCGTTGGCTTGCCCGACGCCGCCGTGCAGGAGAGTCGTGAGCGCGTGCAAACTGCCGTGAAGAACGCGGGTCTGCACTTCCCACGGCATCGCGTCGTTGTCAATCTCGCGCCCGCCGCGGTCCGCAAAGAGGGGCCAGCCTACGATCTGCCTATTGCGCTTGGCGTCATTATCCTTGCCGGCTTTCTCCCACAGGATGTAGCAGAAAACACGATAGTGGTTGGCGAACTTTCATTGGATGGTACTGTCCGTCACACGCGCGGCGTATTACCGATGGCTGCCACAGCGCGCGCAAATGGATTCAAGCGGATGTTCGTGCCTGAAGTGGATGCGCCTGAAGCGGCCCTGATCCCAGACCTTGAAGTGATTCCCGTTAGATCGCTTGCGGATCTTTACGACCATTTATCGGGTCGCCGTTGTATCGAGCCCTACCAACCCTCAAGCGCTGAACTTGAGCCACTATTCGTTCCAACCGATTTCAGCGAGATCAAGGGACAGGAGCACGTCAAGCGCGCCCTGGAAGTGGCAGCAGCAGGAGGACATAACGTACTTATGGCTGGAAGCCCAGGATCCGGCAAGACCTTGCTGGCGCGTGCCATGCCGAGCATCCTTCCTGAGATGAGCATCGAAGAATCTTTGGATGTGACTCGCATCTATTCTGTAGCAGATCAGCTTCCTGCGGGCACCCCGTTGATCAGGCACCGACCGTTCCGTGCGCCGCACCATACTATTAGCCATGCAGGCTTGGTGGGTGGAGGGAATATTCCGAAGCCCGGTGAAATCTCTCTTGCTCATCGCGGTGTGTTGTTCTTGGATGAATTCCCCGAGTTTGGCACACGCGTCCTGGAAGTGATGCGCCAGCCGATGGAAGATAAAGTTGTTACCATCAGCCGCGCAAAAGGATCATTAACGTTTTCTGCAAACTTTCAATTGATCGCAGCGATGAATCCCTGCCCATGCGGGTATTATGGTGATTCGCTCAAGCCGTGCACCTGCGCGCACGCGCTGGTAACCAAATATCAAAAGCGGATCTCGGGTCCTCTTCTTGATCGCATTGACATCCACATTGAAGTGCCGCGTGTAGATTATGAAAAGCTGAGTGGCGATCGTGTGGGTGAGTCATCTGAATGCATTCGGGCGCGTGTGCAAGCCGCGCGAGATATACAGGGCAAACGCTTCTCGAAGAACAGTTCGTCCGACGTTGTCTGCAATGCAGATATGCACGTCGGGGAGATAAGGCAGTTCTGTAAGTTGCAGGATGAGGGTCAAAGCCTGATGCGGGCAGCAATGACGCAGCTCAATTTATCAGCTCGTGCCTATCACCGTATCCTGAAACTGGCACGTACGATTGCAGATTTAGCGGAGAGTGAAGAAATCCAGTCCGTGCATCTGGCAGAGGCCTTGCAATATAGACCAAAGTTGATGTTGAGCTAAGTATTGATTCGTCAAATCCGAGAGTAAGATTAGGGAGACCTCCGGTCATGTCTCAGCGGGGTCAAAGACCCACGCCGAGCGGAGACTTCAAAAATCTAATTGTGGGAGACGCGGTACGAAAAATTCAAAGGATCGGAGAAAGAAGAGGTACATACCGGGTGTAGCATGACGGGAAGGAGCATGAAATTACAAAAAATGAAAGAGGGAGAGCCAAAAGAACCAACGATAATTGAAATCTTAAACGGCGAGCTGAAAAAGGGGTCTAACGATGCGAATGACTATCCAACTGTGGAGACAATCGCTGGAAGAATGGGAATAGACGCCCACACTCTTCAGCACTGGCTGGAAAGCGACAAGAGATTTCAGCAGGGGTTATTTGCAGTAAAGCAGGCCTTTGACAGTGATCCTTTAAAAGATACACCGGATGACGAGATAAAGCTAGATGCGGTGACTCTGTCGTTTGGGATCACGGTCATATTGGAGGAGACTAAAAAAGATATACAGTTTTAGGCAATATAGAAGGCTAGATAAAAAGAGTTGGTCAGGTGAAGAGACTGACCAACTCATTTTCAGTATGATCTGAGATAGTTACACAATTAAGGGTCGGCGTCCCAAATAGAATCACAAAGAGCGGTAATATTTCTCGTAATCGTTGCACAGCAAGTACAACGGCTCTTCATCTTCCTCAATGGTCGGAAAGCGCCCAACAGGCGGGTTGAAGCGGTTATCGGTGTGATCGTCGTTTACCATCGATACCTCACCAACCAGAACCCGGCCGCCCTCAGCCCAAAACTTGTGATAGCAATACTGCGGCAGAGTCACACTCTCCCCTCGACCCAGACTCAATATCCCTCCCGGCTCAAACTGGCGCTTTGCACCATCAACAGAGAGTGTCATGGGCGACGTCTGATCGAAATCTTCCTCTGGCGTGGCGTTATACACCTGGATCATTAAGTT
>DASWKT010000247.1:0-11291 GCA_036396515.1 Anaerolineales bacterium
GCTACGACGCGCGGCGCGCCTAGGAGATGGCTGGATGCCCAACCAGCGCAGCCTTGCCGAAGCCAAACCGGGCCTCGTCCTGCTCGAGCGCTTCCTTGAGGAAGCCGGGCGCTCACGGGGCGAGTTCGGTCTGGAACCGCGTATTAATTATGGTACGGCTGATCCTGAAACCTGGGAGACGGCCATCCGCGATTGGCAGGCTGAAGGCGCCACGCATCTTTCGTTTAACACCATGGGCAGCGGATTCAAAACTCCCCGGGAACATATCCGGGCCATTGAGAAATTCGCGCAAGTCGCGCTCAAGTAGTGGACATGGTATTCTGCATTTGACACTGCTTCCCTGTTCGATTATCCTTACCAACGTCCGGGCAGGCCCGGCGCGGCAGAGCCTCCCAAACCCCGCCAGGGTCGAAAGACAGCAACGGTACGGGAGTATCTCTGGGTGCCGCCGGTCACCTGCCCGGATATTCATATGAAATCATATCGCTGGATATTCATTGTTCTGGCACTGCTGGCAGGCATCGGCATAGGTCTGGCCTATGGGTGGATCATCGATCCGGTTGATTTTTTTGACCTGACACCCGATACATTGCGGGGCGATTACAAAAGTGACTATGTCCTGATGGTCGCGGAGGCCTACCGCGTCGAACGGGACCCGGGCCTGGCTGCCCGCCGCTTAGGCATCTTCGGCACTCAATCCCCTGCCACCATTGCTGCAAGTGGACTTGCCTACGCACGCGCAAACGGCTTCTCCGATTCAGACATCGCCCTCATGCAGGAACTCGTCACAGCGATGCAGGCCTGGAGTGGGATCCAATGAGACGCATCCCCTGGGATCTCCTGCTTACACTTCTCGCGGGGCTGGGGCTTGGTCTCGGCTACTCATGGGTGATCTCCCCCGCGCGCGTCACGGATGCAGAACCCCTGGCGCTGCGAACAGACTTCAAAGATCATTACCGGTCTGCCATCGCGGCGGCCTACTCCGCTACCGGCAACCTGCCGCGTGCCCAGGCGCGGCTCTCCCTTTTGGGAGATGCCGACCCCGTAGAAGCGTTAAACGCACAGGCCCAGCGCATGCTGGGAAGCGGTCAATCACTGGAACAGGCAGATCAGGTCGCTGCGCTTGCATCTGCTCTTGAGCAGGGAATTACTGTTGAATTTACTTCAACGCCTGTCGTACAGAGCGTAAACACAGTCGTCATCACAGCCACTCCACCCCTCGATCCATCTGCTGTCCCCTCTGAAATTACAGAAACACCTCAGCCCATTGAGACTCAGGCTACGATCAACGCAGCTACCCCCCGTCCCACACGGACACCGGTCCCCACCGTCGGCGCTCCTTTCACGCTGACCGGGCAGGAAAGCGTCTGTGATCCCAACCTTCCGGATGGGTTACTGCAGGTGATCGTATTCGATTCCCGCCGCAGGCAGTTGGCAGGCGCGAAGATTATGATCACCTGGGACGGCGGCGAAGAGGAATTCTTCACCGGCCTGAAACCAGAGCTTGGCAATGGCTACGCCGACTTTATCATGGAGCCGGACATTAGCTACACGGTGCAGCTCGGCGCGGGCAGCGACATTGCATCAGGATTGACCACTTCCACCTGCCAGATCTCAGGTAGAGAAACCTTCCCTGGGGGAATAAAACTCACCTTCCAGCAGCCATAAATATCCCTCTCTTTGCTCCTGCTGCTGTTCTCCGCGGCATCGTTATGCAAACGAATCACCTTTTCGAAACCCGATTATCCATAAACAAAATCAGCCACAGAATCCTCTGTGGCTGAAATACTTTAAATAGCCTATTGCCAAGGGCAGATCCTCGCCGGGGACGGCGAAGAGAGCAGCAAAAAACATTACGGCATCGGATTGCCGTTCGCCCAGTCATTGCCCAATCTCACCTCCACGTCCACACTCGAAGTGGGATCAGGTCTGATCAAAAGCTGTGTACTCGAATCAATGCCTATTAAGGACTGCAAGTACTTCAACGTATACAGTTTCCCTGAATACAACACAATGACAGTACGATCATACACACGGTCTGCCGGGCCAACTTCAGTCACTGCCATGCCCTGCGCGATGAGATAATTACCCGTGTTCACTTCCAGAGCCGGTGAGAACGAACCGTTCACCAGGCGCACACGTGCAGCATCTGCCCTCATCAGGGCGATCAGGTCATTTTGCGCGGCCAACGGGCTTAATGGACCGCCTGACGTGAAGATCTCATCGCGCAAAATGCGGATCTTGTCAGGCAAGGGCTTGAGGATACTGGCATTCTCTCCGCCAAGCACAGTACTGTCCAGAGCCACCATGGTGTAATCAATTACACCCTGCTCAATACTCTCCAATGGAATATCCTTCGCCAGGACCCCCAACTGGAGTGCTGTATCGAAAGGCATATTGGTCTTGATGCCGGCCGAAAACTCTTCGTAAAACTGGCGGGCCTTCCCGAGCAGGACAGGGAAGTTTTCAGGGCTAAGCACCTTGTCTCGAATGGCCAGGATCGCCTTTTGCTGGCGTTTCGCGCGCCCGACATCACCTTCATCCCCCTTGCGATAACGCACATAGGCGAGCGCTTTTTCACCATTCATATGGCGCATTCCACAACAGGTAAGTCTTATTTTGTCCTTGCCCTCACCGACCGGATCCAGCCTTAATTCCTCATCGTTGTAGACTTCAATTCCGCCGATCAAATCTATGAATTCGACAAAGGTAAAGAAATCGATCTGGGCATAATATTGAATTGGCACGCCGATGAATTGCTCCACTGTCCTCGTGGCAAGCTCAGGACCGCCGCCCGGCAATCTATTCCCCTCCCCCGACGAATAGGCAGTATTGATGCGGCTATACCCGAAGCCCGGAATATTCACCCACATATCACGTGGAATGGACAGCATCCCTGCAGTCTTTGCAAGCGGGTCAATCGTCAAAAGGATCATCGTGTCAGAGCGCGGCGCGCCCAGACCCGCCTCCCAGTCCCGATAATCGAGACCAATGAGCAGAATGTTGATCCGGCTGGCGCCATCCCAGGCGGGTGGAAGATCGCCGTCCGGGATGGCAATCGGGGGAGGCAATTCTTCAATGTCGGGAACAGGCGTGCCCTCACTATTTAGAATGGGCCCATCCAGCCCGGCAGTCACCGTCCCGCAATTTGATGGGGGCCTGCCAGGCAGTGGGGTTATCGTCCAGCAAGTGACAAGGCCGCGCACAAAATAAAAACCGGTGACGGCCAGGATGACTGCAATCCCCCAGAAAATGATCTGCGGCGCAGATATGTGTCCAAACTTGATATTTTTGAGAAAGTTCACATTATTCTTCATACGGGTTTAATATATACCATATTCAGGCCGAGTCGCTCCAGGCCTTCCTTTGCCCAATGTTGAAGCAACGCGGAGTCTTCTCCCATTACTTGCATCATCAGCGGGATGGCACGATGATCACGGATCTCTGCCAGCGCCCGCAGGGCATGGATGCGGGCTGACTGCGGTGCACTCTTCACCACCTCGATCAGGGAGGGGACAGCCGCACTTCCGATCTTGACCAGCGCATTTACCGCCAGGTTGCCAACTATTCTGTCTTCATCGCTCAACGCCCGGATCAGAGGCTGGATCGCGTTTTCGTCCGGGCTGGCTGCCAGCCCAAGCGCGGCACACTGACGCACTTCGGGGGCGGGATCGTTCAGAAACGGGACCAGCCATTCCGTCCTACCCGAAGTCCCCGAAAGGGAGGACGATTGCGCCAGGACGCGCAGTCCCCACCAGCGGTGGTCTGCATCCAAGGACTGTGTCAAATCCAATAACGCAGGAACGGCTGCCTCGCCCAGAGCAACCAGCGCAGAGACGGCCTCTTCGGCGCGCGTTTCGTCCCCGCTGATCAGGTCATTTAACAAATCTGGCAATGAGGGCACGTTATTTCGCGGGAGGAGGAACTGGCAATTCGCCTTCAGCCACGTTGACCCACTTGTCCCCTTCTTCGACCAGCATGACCGGGATGTCATCCACAATGGGATATTTGCGGCCACAATCCTTGCAGATGAACCATGCATCTTTATGCAGTTTGAGTTCGCCGCCTGTCGTGCGGACGCAGTTCGGACAGCGCAGGATCTCGATCAGGGTTTCACTAACCATTCATGCTCCATTTCTTACAAGGTACCGCATTAAGACCTAAATTGCCAGTTTGATTCCGGTCGGTCAATTGTTTCAAAAGTCTGGTAAATGACAAGCTAGGCGCTAACAGCGGAGAATTGTATCATGCACGCTTAAAGTTTTCGGAAGTCTGATTCTGCTACCGAAGTCGGGAGACTTCGGACTCCGAATCAGAAGACTTTGCACTCCAGCAGATTTATGAGGAGGGATTGTTGCACAAGTTATTCTCTTTCGCCAGTTTTTCAGGATTTTTTGAATCGGGGCCATACTGGCAAACTGCCTGCCAGGGTTCGTAGTGTGTGGAGATATTATCCTGGAAAAAAACAGAGCCGTTGCGCCACACGGTACGAGTGACTGTTACATCTGCTCCGTTGGCCGCCCAATCCACCTGTTTCATTTCATTTTTGCTGAGTTCATCATTTACTTCAAAAACAGGCGGCGGCGCAGAGACGACATTCGTCGTACCGGTTGTCTCCCATGTTACAGTGCGCCCATCAGTGGTGGAATAGAATTTCCAGGTGAGGGTACGCGCGCCAACATCGACATACGTTTCCATCAATATCCAGTAGGGCGTGTCATTGGTGAACTTGAAATCAACCAGGGGAAAATAAACGGTTGCATCCATTCCAGCCAGGCTGGAATCAACTCCGCCGCTGGCCGTCATCTCATAATAAGAAACGCGGTAGGCATGTGAGTAACGTTCAGCAATGGGGTAGCCGCCAAAGAACACCGTGCGGAAAAGCGTCGTGCTGACCTGGCACACGCCTCCACCCACGCCCTTGATAGTACGGCCGCCATAAATGATCAAGGCTTCCGCGAATCCGTTTTCAAGGCTTACATCCCCCAAGTATTCTCCCATTGAGAACGTCTCGCCGGGCGCGACCAGCACGCCATGATAGCGCGCCGATGCCGCCTGAATATTCTGGATCCTCTCCTGACTTGAGCCATAAAAATAACTTGTTTGTGAACTGACCAGTTCGCGAATGCCAAGTTCTTCAGCAGTGGCGGTGCCCGCGATTTTCGGTTGCGCCTCATTGACAACCAGGGAAACCGTATGTTCACCGCGCCCCAACGCCTCATTGATCGCAACAATGCTGGCATCAACATCCAGCTCACGGCCCAGGCTGGAATTTTCCATCAAATCCAACTGACGCGTCTGATCATTGAAAATAAATTTCGCGTTGGAAGCCAAACGATCCACGTGATCCTTGACCGGCACCAGCAGATCGCGCAATCCATTTGGGCTGAGAGCCACCTGCACTCCTGCCTGGCCGCCATCATTCTGCAGGCGTCGTACTGTAAGTAGATTGGCAACCACCTCGGGGTTGTAGACATACGAACCGGAATCACCTTCTTGTGCATTCGGGATCACAAGCGTGAGAGGCTGGCTGAGGATCTGCCGGGCCGCGTCGGCCTGCGCGCTCACATCCAGGATCTGCGGCTGGACCTCCTGCACAACCAATGGCACTTGGCCATCGCTGAATGTTTGCAGTTGAGCGCCCATATAAATGAGCGTGGCATCCAGCTTCAGCTCGCGACCCACCTGCCCAGGCCGGGCAACCACATTTGTCCCTTCCAGGTCCAGGCCTGCTTCAACGAGAGGTTGATTGATCTGCGTGGCAATCTGGTTGAGATACTGAAAGGCGACGCGCTGATCAAAGACGATCACAGGCGGGACATGGACGCCAGCACCGCCCGCGCGAATTTGGCCGGATAGCGCGCCAAACAGGCCGCCGCTTCTGCCTAACCTGTAGGCTGTCATCGCGCTGGAAGAGGGATCGAACACCATGCCCAGCTGCGCGGGAGTAGCCACCCATGCTTTTTCACCGTCCCGAAAGAGGACCTTGCCGTTGATCGGATAAGACAGGCTCTCGCTCAACCGGACAGCCGCGTCCGATGGGCTCAGACCGGAAAGGTCCACGCCGGCAACGGAAACGCCGGGAAAGATGCGCCCCGCGTACAGGAGTTGATAGCCCAATGTCCATCCGATAATGAGGACAAGGAACAGAACAACACCGCTGACAAACGCGGCAACAAACTGCGGAAAGATGGGAGTTCGTTGGTAGGGATAGGAAACAGTAGCCATGATGGAAGATTATACCCTGTGGAAAACATAAACATTAATGGGGAATAAGTACTTGATTGAGACGAGAGGAGATGATTATTTGTTCCCGCGCAATTTCAAGCAGGTACCAACATGTGTAACTACTCGATAATCTGCACAATCCTTCCCGAATCAAACATTACGCTACCTTTCCTGCGTCTGGCTGGCAAGCTGTGAACAATGCAATCATCAGAACGCCTGGCAGGATCTATCGGTTCATCATTCCCTTACAATAGGTTCAGCATTCCAGCAAAGAACGCCTGCGCGATGGCATCGGTCGCGAGTGTAGTTGTATTTAGTTTAAAGGTGGTGATGAGGATGTGGCCACGCCCATAGGGGATAACTGTCAGCAATGAAACAGACTTGTGCAGCCAGCCCACAGCTAATCCCGCCCAACTGTGCCTGTGTTGCACCCAGGAAGGCAACCCGGCCAAAACCGCATCGGGCATGAGTTTGGCCCATTCCATTTCCAGCAAAGGGCCACCAGGTAGTTGCGCGAGGGGACCCTGTTTCTTGACCCAGGCAATTGAGTTTGCCCAATCGCCTTGCCATACTGAGCCCGCACGCGACGCAATACATCCAACCGGCAAGGCAACGCTGTCCTTGGACCCATCCGGGAGAGTCGGATCTGCAAGCAAGAGGGCCTGTCCACCACTTTGCACGTGCGCTTCCAGCGCGCTGGTGTAGCAAGAAGCAATAACGATTTCGCCGGCAGCGGCACTGGCTGCATCCCCTTCGCTGACATGATAACCCAGATCACGTAAGACCTCGGCTAGCGCTGGATTCTCAACCAAGCGCAAATTGGCAGGTACTGGTTCGGCGGAAACGCAAACCAGGTCTACCTGATTTGTGGCCAACTGTGTTCCATCATCGGCCAGCCATTTTGCATAAAGCGTGATAATACCCGGTCGTTCCGGTGCTAGAGAGATATCCCCACCGGGAGCAGGCAGTTCACCGGTTTGGGTATCCGCCTGCCAAACGACCCTGCCAGCTTTTTGTTGACCGAGGACATCCATTGTCTGTATTGTGACATGAAGTGTTTCACCAGGATGACCGCTCCACTTCTCCGGACGAAGCACAACAACCCGATCCTGATTCAGATCCTTGAGGAGTGGATCCAGAAGGTGTTTTGGCTGGCGCTGCATGGTCAACAGTCCGTTGCATTCCCAGTGGACGTCGGTGAACTCGGTCACGATATAACCAGCAATGGCATCATGCAGTCGCATTGTGCTGATCTCATAGTGCAAACTGCGCGCCATGTGTTCCTGGGCATACCTGGCAAATTCTGCATAAGATGAGAACAAATCTGCCAGCCCGCAGGCTTCGTATCTGTGCAGTATCCCATGAGGATAGACAATGCCACCATCCCACTCGAAACCCGTCTCGAACCACCACGGTTCCGCACCGTGCTCCTGAATGGCATCGGGATCGGGCAATCCCCAGTTGCCAAATTCAGAGACAAGCAGCGGCAGGTCGGCACGGCGCTCATGTGAGAAGTCCGAGAACCATGCCCAATCGCTGCGTTTGGCAAACTCGGCAATCCATTCATCCCAGTGATGAGCATGATCAGGAATTGCCCGGTAATAGTGAAAATCCTCCAAGTCGCTAGCTACATGAGCATTGCCGATACAAGCCGAATTATCGATGACCAGACGGGTCGGGTCGAGCGATTTAGCATAGCGGTAGAAATCTACCAGCCAGCGCCTGTGTTCCACATTACGGGTCAGGTCGGTGCCCCAGTTCTCATTTATCAGAGTCCACGCGATGATGGATGGGTGGTGGCCATCCCGTTCCAGCATGCCTTCAAATGTCAACCTGGCGCGCTCTGCTGATGCGTCGGTCAGGAGCGCCCAATTAGGAATCTCAGTCCAGATCAGCAGGCCCAGACGGTCAGTCACATCATAATAGCGAGGATCTTCTACTTTGATGTGAATGCGCAGGCAGTTGAAGCCAAGCGCCTTCGCCGAGCGTGCCTGTGCCTCAAGTAGTTCCAGGCTGCTAGGCGTGTAAATCGTCTCAGGATAATAGCCCTGGTCTAATGCGCCCCGCAAATAGATTGGATTGCCGTTGAGATAGATACGCCCGGCGCGGGCTTCCACGGTGCGAAATCCACAAGTTTTGTGTGTTGAGTGTACAGGGGCAGCATTAACATATAAGGTCGCTGTAGCTGTATAAAGAACGGGGGAGTCTGGACTCCACAGATCGGGGGGAGTGTCGAGTCGGATCACGCCGGTCAGATCTTGATCAAGAGTTCCTGATCCAACTGTGTCCCCCGCTGGATTCGTGACCGCGCAGATAATTTGATAGCTCTGCCGCGGCGTTTCGCTCAATACAACCTGAACGCCGATGGTCGCTTCATTTGGCGAAGGGCTAAGCCTGACGTAGGCAACATGCAGCTTGGATCGGAATTCCAGCCACACGCTTTGCCAGATGCCGCCAATCGGGCCATACCAGCTCTGTTTGCCGTGAGGTAACTCGCTAAACGGAAAGTCAGCATAGAGGTGGCGATCGTCGGTTGGATCCACCACCTTTACTAACAACTCGTTATTCCCCTCATGCAGCATGTCAATAACCTCAAACTCAAAGGGCAGGTAGCCACCTTCATGCTCACCCACGCGCCTGCCATTCAACCAGACTGTTGCGAAATAATCCACCGCGCCAAAGTGTAGGATCGCAGCGCTCTTGGCGGCTGTTCGAAAAGAGTCAGGATCTAGCATAAAATGCTGGCGATACCATGCCACTCCGCTCGTTTCACGCAGATCTTCAAATTGGGCCTGCCATGGCATGGGAACAATAACAGAGTGCCACTCCCCTTCGGGAGTGGCATCTATATTATTATCAGAGTCAATCTGGAAATCCCAAGCTCCATCCAGGGATACTCTATGTTCGCTCATACTGAGGATGTGGTCAGTACTGTAAAAGATAAAGGAGGCAAATTGAGAGTCGCACGACCAGCTTCAACCGCCGGTACAGGTATAGGCTTCGCGACCACTCGCTCCGGAGCATCCCAACTATTCACCTCTTTGGGATTGCTGCCCGCGAGTTGCCAGGCTTTGTCGATTTGAAACGTTTTTCCGTCTTGCCAGACGATGTCTGTGACAACCGCTTCGGTTTGGCTCCGGTTCACCAGGAATACCGCGCCCTCCTGCGTCTCGACATCATAGCTGGCAGAGACATCCAACGCTGGCACAGCGCCATGTTGCTTGGTTTCCAACTGAGGCGCCTTAACGTGGACATCCAGCGCCTCTCCACGGGCAAGATTACTGACCAGCTTGAAGGCGTAATAGGAGGGGTGCTTAAGTAATCCATCGGGGCGAGTGTGCAACCACGAAATGGTGTTAACGATCTGCGCGACACAGGCAATCTTCAACACATGGCTCTTGCGCAAGAAGACATTCAGCCATTGGGCCACGACCAGCGCATCCTCCACATTGTAGATTTCCTCCGCCAAATGAGGCGCTTCGGCCCAGTTTCCTTGCACAGGGTCGCCCTTATACCAGACCTGCCACTCATCCCAGGAAAGATAGACGTTATGTTTGCTACGCCGCTTGGCTTTTACATAACGCAGAGTCCCTTCCAATGTGTCCACAAAACGTTCAAAGAGAACAGCACTGGCCAGATAGCTGGCTGTGTCATCCTCAGGGTTGCCGGCATAATAATGCATCGAAAGATAATCCATGTGCTCCCAGGCTAATTCAAGAGCCGTGCGATCCCACTCGGGATACGTTGGCATGCGGTCGTTGGATGATCCACACAGGATTGTTTTGATGGTTGGATCTTGCAATTTCATCACTTTTGCGGCTTCCAGAGCTTTGTACCCATAGGACACTGCATCCAGATGACCAATCTGCCAGGGACCATCCATTTCATTGCCGACACACCAATAGCGCACGTTGTGAGGTTCACGGAAACCATGCCTCGCACGCAGATCTGACCAGCGGGTCCCATGTGACACATTGCAGTACTCCACAAGATCGGCGGCAGACTGGATGGTTCCGGTACCCATATTGACCCCCAGCATTGGCGCGGCGTTGATGGATGTACAGAACTCCATAAATTCGTTTGTGCCAAATTGATTGGTTTCAAGCGACTGCCAGGCAAGCTCGCGCAGGCACGGGCGCTGCTCTTTGGGTCCGACGCCGTCAAGCCAGTTGTAACCACTCAGGAAGTTGCCGCCTGGATACCGGATTACGGTGTACGCCTGATCACGCAGCGCTTCCATAACGTCCTTACGAAAACCACGCTCGTCCGCCTGGGATGACTTGGGGTCGTAGATCCCCTCGTATATGCAGCGGCCCATGTGCTCGGCAAATCCGCCAAATAACAGGGGTGAAATTGGGGCGATCGTTCGATTTGTATCTAAGAGGACTTGTGCTTTTGATGTTGACATTTAGGGGCCTATTGTGTGATGCGTGTATTTAAGGACAAAGATCGTAATGGGTTGGGGCAAGCGAGTCACTCCTTTGGTAAGATGGCTACTGTCCGGCCATGCCTGTTGTCGTAATACCAGCAATGATTTTGCGCTGGAATATGGCATAGAAGACAAGAACTGGCGCCGAGGCAATAAACGCAGCAGCAAAGGCGAGACCGCGTTGAATATAACTTCCCTGTTGAATTATCACTAATCCCACCGGAAGAGTTAGAACTTCGCGTTCGCTGAGCACAATGAGCGGCCAGAACAGATCGTTCCACATGCCCAGAAATGTGAATATGCCAAGTGCGACCATTGCCCCACGCACCAGGGGCAGACAAATCTGCCAATAGATGCGGAAGGGTCCCGCACCATCTTTCTTGAGAACATGATAAGTTTCATGTTTATTACATAAAATACCGAATCATATGCTTATATGCAAGCGCAAGTCAGCCATTACAATTCAACTGTACGCCGTAGGAACCTATTGAAGCCAAGAGAAGCCAACAGGGAATGGCTGATTGCCCATAACGCAATAGCGAGGATCAACCGGATCATTTTCTTTGTTTTACTCTGCGCCAAAGGCAGGCAGTTCGATGGTGTCTGTGTCAGTCTGGATGAGGTAATGGGGCAT
>DASWKT010000248.1:0-10985 GCA_036396515.1 Anaerolineales bacterium
TCTGTCCACCGGGGCGCACCACCCGTCCAATTTCGCGTAGGCCTTGGATTGGATCGGGTACTGAGCAAAAGACGAAAGTTGCTACAACCGTGTCAAAGATCCCCGAGGGACGCTCAAGATGCTGCACATCGCCCAGGCGTAAGTTGACATCCTGATGATTCAAACTCTTTGCACGCTCGCGAGCAATATTCAGCATACCAGGCGTTAAGTCGATTGCTGTGATCTTGCAATTCAGCGGCCAGAATTCCATATTCTTGCCAGTGCCAACGCCAACTTCAAGCACCTCTGGGCCGTATACGAATTGCCATAGCTTTTCCCTCCACGGTCGAAAACGTTTCTCCATCAGCCATTCAATCTTGTCGTAGATTGGTGAGATGCGTTGGTAACGCGCACGTGTCAAGGCCGTGGCCTGATCATCCACATACTTCGGTATCGAATCAAGAGTTGTAATAGTAGTTTTCATAATCAAATTCACCTGTGGGCCTATCTGTCACTTTTCGAGCTTGTGATGAATTCAATCGTTTCCAACTGAGGCTGAAACAGGCTGTAGGTGTGGAGTGCCGCTGCCTTGCTTCGGTTTGTGTTCGCGCCCGACCGACGGCCTAAAGCCTTTCAATAACAGCGTGTTGAGCGTAACCGAGATCGAGCTGACAGCCATCATCAAACCGGCCAGTTCGGGACTAATGACAACCGAGGCGAAGGTATAGAACAAGCCTGCGCCCAGTGGAATTCCCAGGGTGTTATAGAAGAAGGCCCAGAACAGGTTCTGTTTGACCTTGCGCATCGTGGCTTTGGCCACCTCCAATGCCACCACTACATCGCGGATATCATCCTTGATCAGGATAATGTCGCCGGTCTCTTTGGCTACGTCTGTGCCGGAGCCAATTGCCATGCCGACTTCAGCTTGAGCCAGCGCCGGGGCATCATTCACACCGTCGCCGACCATCGCAACCTTCTTGCCTTGTGCTTGTAATTTCTTGACCTCTTCCGCCTTATCCTGCGGCAGGACTTCGGCTAACACACGATCAATACCAACTTTGCGAGCAATCGCATCGGCTGTGCGGCGGTTATCGCCGGTGATCATAGCAACTTCCAGACCTAGTTTATGCAGGCGGCGGATTGCATCAGCCGAATATTCCTTGAGCGTATCCGCGACCGCGATCAGGCCAGCCGCCTGCCCGTTCAGAGCGACAAACATCACGGTCTTGCCGTCCGCTTCCAATGCTTCGGCTTGAGACATCAGAGCCGAGAAATCCACGCCGCGTTCCTTCATCAGCTTGCGGTTGCCCAATAGGATTTCAGAACCTGCCGCTTTCGCTTCCACACCATGACCAGGGATGGAGTTGAACGACTCAGGCTCACTCAATTTCAAGCCGCGATCCTGCGCGCCGCGAACAATTGCCTCACCCAGCGGATGCTCGCTGTTCTTCTCGGCGGTAGCTGCCACTCTTAACAACAGATCATGGCTCACTGATAACTGCTGACTGGCTACGACATCAGTGACCGATGGCTCGCCCTTCGTCAACGTGCCCGTTTTATCAAACACGATGGTCTGCAATTTGCTGGTATTCTCGATGGCTTCGGCGCCCTTGAACAGCACACCAAATTCAGCAGCTTTTCCCGTTCCCGCCATCATCGCTGATGGGGTCGCCAGACCTACGGCACATGGGCATGAAATGACCAGCACCGTGACACTCAGCAACAGAGAGAAGCCAAACACGCCGATCTCACCTAGCTTATAAGGTGACAGGATGAAACTCGAATTCGGGTCGAAGAACAAGTTGTAGCCGAAGAAGAACCAGAAAAGGAACACAGCAACTGCCAGCAGGTGCACGCCCAGGATAAAATGCCCGGCCACCCAATCGGCTAGTTTTTGAATTGGAGCTTTGCTGGCCTGCGCATCCTCCACGAGTTTGATGATCTGCGCCAGCGCGGTCTCTTTACCAACACGCGTCGCCTTGAACTTGAACGCGCCGGTCTTGTTTATTGTCCCGCCGATGACTGCGTCACCTGCCTTCTTTTCAACAGGCAGACTTTCGCCGGTCAACATGGATTCATCTACTGCTGAGTAACCATCAATGACTTCGCCATCCACGGCAATGGATTCGCCAGGCCGCACCAGGATCAAGTCCTCAATCTCGACTTCATCAGCCGGGATTTCCTGCTCGTGACCATCTCGCAGCACGCGCGCCACTTTGGGCTGGAGCTTCATTAACTTGCGGATCGCCGCTGACGTCCGTCCGCGCGTCAGCGCTTCAAGCCAGCGCCCGAGGATGATGAAACCGGTCAGCAATGCCGCGCTTTCGAAGAAGGTCGCGCCCTCTCCGCCAAAGCCAGCCTTCGGGAACAGGGTGTTGATGACGGCGATCCCGTACGCCGCGCCAATGCCTGTGGCGTAGAGCAAGTTCATATCTGTGACGCCATGTTTGAGGCCGCGCCAGGAGTTGGTGAAGAACTGCCGTCCCGGACCAAAGACGACCGGTGTCGTTAGCAAGCCGATGACCCATTTATACGAGAGAAATTCAGGGACAAACGCTTTGAGTGGACCAAGCATCTCGTAGAAGGTGCCGATCATAACGATCAGGCCAATCGTTCCGGCGATGATCAGATTACGGCCCTGGCGCTTGATTTCTTCTTCGCGGGCCTGGCGTTCGCGGTCGAGAGCGTCTGCGCCCTCACTGCGTTCCTGCGCTTCATAGCCAACTTCGCGCACGGCGCGCTTCATGCTGGAGGTGGAAACTACGCCGGGGACATAAGTCACGCGCGCCGTATTAAGTCCCAGGTTGACGACCGCCTCCTGTACGCCGCGTAATTCCTTGAGCGCGCCCTCCACGTGATCCACGCAGGAGGCGCAGGTCATGCCGCTCACATCGAATGTCAGTTCGGCGGTCGCGACAGCGTAGCCCACATCGTCCACGGCACGCCGCATATCGTCCAGTTTGACGCGTTGCGGGTCGTACGAAAGACTCGCTTTGTTGGTCGCCAGGTTGACGGTTACGTTCGAGACGCCTGGCAATTCCTTGAGTGCGCCTTCCACGTGCGAGACGCACGAGGCGCAGGTCATGCCCGAGATGGGCAGAGTTAGATCTAACAGAGTTTCAGTCATGATTAACCTCAATATGATTATTTGGAATACTGTATGAAAGTCGCATACAAAGATTGCAACCGCTTCAGTTCCGACATCCGCCGTTTAGGCGATGGACTATCGAGAATGATCGCCTGGCTGCTTTGGGCTTGGCAAATAATGAGCTTGCTTCCTGTTACACGTAGCGCAGCCTGAACAGCGTTGAGCTGATGTAGCACTTGCTCGCATGGCTGGCCTGCTTCTGTCATTTCGATCACTGCGTTCAAATGTCCCGCCGCACAACGTAGTCGCCGGATGATGTCAGACTGTTGATCGGGCTTCATAAGCCACCTCGATGGAAGAGGTCACGTTGGAGATGTGAGGGATGAGGGCGCGTCGGATTGCTGTCTCCAAGTGTTGGTTGGCACGCTTGCCGACAGGGCCTGCCAGAGAAACCCAGGTTCTGCCATCCTGACCGTGGATGACCAGTGTGGCAGGATCATCCTGCTTCCGATAAACGAGTAGGACGACCATCTGACAATTGCAATCATCCGTTCCGTGGTGTGGGCAGGGACAATCGGGGTGAGCCAGGCGGGCGACCTGCAGATCGAACGTTTGCACGACGCGAAGGCCGGCGCTGGTCAACTGTTGGTTGATCCAGGCCAGAACCTGATCGCATATCTGATCGAGAACCAAAAAGGGTATTAACGCGCTCATAACTATACATCCTGTTGTTCCCAGTATAGACGGACAGATGTTAAAGCCATAGCGCCAAATCCACCGTTGGGGGATAGGCATTTTCGCTTATTGCGTGCGAAGCAGGAATGCCCTCTCGTGGAAATAAAATAGGGCTGTCTTTTGAGGACAGCCCCGTGGGAGGAGAAGATGCAAATACGTTATTTATTTTTACCAAGTTTGCCTGTTAGCGCCGCTACCAGTACCACTACGAGGATAACTGGCAGAGCGATCAAGGCAAGCATGAAGAGAAATCCAAAGCCCATCATGATATATGTCTCCTTTCGTGTTTATCTAATCCCAGTATAGCCCGGCAATGTAAAGTCTTCATGAAGCTGAGGATAAGACTTATTAAAGGGAGATGCAGGCAGACAGCACCTATTTCTGATCACTCTGCACAGCATGAGAGTTTGGCGGGGTCTTTGAAGTATGAGAGTGCCGCGATCTTCAGGGCTTCGGCCATGGTGGGATAGACGTGGATCATGTCAATGTAATCTTCGAGTTTGGCTCTGAAGCGAAGCGCCATCGCCGCTTCGTGAATGACTTCGCCCGCATTGGGCATTACCAATGAAACCCCCACGACCTCATGGGTATCATTATTGACCACCATCTTAGCGATGCCGCTTGTTTGGTGGGTTGCGCCTGCGCGGGGGACCAGCTCAAGCGGAACTGTGCCGCACCAACACTGAATGCCAGTCCTGTTGGCTTCGGCATCTGTCATGCCGACCACTGCAACTTGCGGATCGGTAAAAATTGTACGAGGAATTACACGATGGTCAATTTTTTGATGTGCCCCTGAAAGAGCATTCTTGGCAACAATCACTCCGTCATGCGCGCCAACAGGTGTAGCCAGTTGGTTTTCGGTTTGACGACCAATGATCTCCCCAGCCGCCCAGATATTTGGAACATTCGTTTGCAGTTCGTCATTGACTTTCACAAAACCCTGTTCGTCGAGTTGAATGCCCGCTTTATCAAGCCCTATATTGTCCGTGTTCGGCTCTCTGCCTGTGGCGACGAGAAGTTTCTGACTTTTGAAGGTTTGCTCTTTTTCGCCGACGCGCGCGACCACTTCGATTTCCTGCTTCATTTTCTGCGAGACGCGCTCGACCTGCGCACCCATTACAAGATTGACGCCCTCTTCTCGCAAAACTTTTGTAAGAATGCGTGAGACTTCTGGCTCGTAATGAGGTAGGATTCGGCGAGATTGTTCTAATATCGTGACTGGTGTTCCGAAACGATGGAACATCTGTCCCAATTCGAGAGCAATATAACCTCCGCCAATAATGACCAATGACTCAGGAAGTTCCTTCAATTCCTGTGATTCATCAGAAGTCAGAAGGTCTGATGTTAGATACGGAATCTGGTCAAGACCTTCTATCTGCGGAATTGTAGGACGTGTGCCTGTGGCAATTAGGATTTGATCTCCACTGACCTTTTGATCTGCCACAAGTGCAGTATGCCTGTCAATCAATTTTGCATGCCCATTGAATATGCTAACTTTGTCCTCCTCATGCAGGATGGATTGGTATTTCTTATCACGATACGAGTGAACCACATCCTGCTTTTGAGAAATCAGCTCTCCGAAATCGAATTCCATCTTTGCAGACTTGAGACCTTTATAACGCGGGTGAGTGGATTCCCACACAATACGCGCCGCTTCAATCAGATTCTTACTCGGTAGGCAACCGCGATTGACACAAGTGCCTCCCAATGTCCGTATTTCGGTCATCGCGGCGGTTTTACCAAGTTCGGCTGCTCGTAAAGCCGCAGCGAACGCGGTTGACCCTGAACCCAGAATGAGCAAGTCATAGGGCGAATCTTTATTCATGTTTGCCTCTTTCAGTCATTGCCTGTACGGTATGCTTTAAGCCAAGTGGATCAAGATATAGTGTTGGCTCCTCGTCAAGCTGGTGCATCCAAAATTCCGGCGCAGGCGGAAGTTCTGCATCCCAAGGATGATCAGGTGGATATGCAATGTACACATCCCAGGCTATTGACGCCTTTAGATTCAAGGTCTGAGAAAGTAACCGGCCCAAAATTCGATCTGGATCCCAATAATGTTTAACGCGGGAATCTGCCAACTCTGCCTCACATCGTTTAGCTGCGGTTAAACTATCGGTCATGAGCATTGGTGTCCAGACTATCGTACCCGGAAGCATTTTCGATTTGTTCTCTTCAAATATCTCTCGCACCAACTGTGCGCCTCGAAGACAAGGCCCTCAAGTTGGTGAGAACACTGCCAAAAGAAGGACATGTTCCTTTGAATCTTGATAAATATTTTTTAGCGATGAAAGCGTGCTTATTTCCATGGAATGACTCTAGCGCTTGACATTCACATTGGAGTGCTCTTTTACGAGATGACAAATACAGTCTTTGCCATCTATATCCTCGATTGGGAAAGTGAGACCAAGCACATAAAGTTTTCGCAAGTCTTCTTCCATCTGTTGTAAGAGTTGAATTCGTTTGGCAATCTGATTAGCTTTCTGCTCGATCAGGTTTAACACAGTTCGGCATGGAGGCTCTCTTCGATTCTGCATTGCCAGAATCTCTGAAATATCATCCAATGAAAGGTCTAGAGAGCGCGCTCCTGCTACAAAGCGCGCACGTTCCACATCTTGTTCACTATATTCGCGATAGCTATTTGGAGCGCGACGCGGAGATGGCAGAATGCCAATTGACTCATAATAGCGAATGGTTTTTTCGGAAAGGCCACTTCGTTCAGCAAGATCGCGAATTTGCATAGCACAACCTCCATAACGATAAGTTGCGATTAGAGTGTACACCTTCCAGTTACTGGAAGGTCAAGGCCTGTTTTATACAATTTCAGGCGAATTCAATAAGAAATTAGGCAATTGAAGTACGTATGCAAAGCGATACAACTACGGTTGATTTATACACCTCCTGCAAATAACAGGAGGCGTTGTACATCTAATGAAGAAAAGATATTTCAAACCGTCGCGAGGATCAACAGTCCTATCACGATCACGCTTCCACTCCTTTCAAACTACATCCTGTTGGAACAATTCTTCGCTGTCCGGTGTATATATTACAGGCAACGATACAAAGGAGAAGATTGCTGTGCGATTTCTTCCGTTACTGTTCGCGGCCTTAGCTCTGCTTATGGCGGCGTGCAATCCGCTCGGCGCGTCGGCTGCGGGTGAGGCAGATATGAAGGCCTCCCTTGAACCCACATTGGCAGTTGCAGGTCTTTCGGACTGCCTGATTACCCAGCCTCCTCAACCTCCCTTCATTCCTCCACCTCCATGGCCGGCACAGCCTCCTGATTCAGACGAGTTCTGGTTTGGCGACGCCGATCTCTGGACTGCCCTTCCAATCAGTGGGACCTGGCGCCAACTTGCACTTGGCGAGAAGTTCTGGTGGTGGAGTGAGGAATTCGATGTCCACGAGGATGCTACTCCAGACTTGGTAGTGACGGCCCGGCGTCTCGATGGGAACGCGCCCGTATTGCAGGTGTCAGAGGCGACCAACGGCTATCATGAGAGTTTCAACTGGGCGATGTTGATTGGGGTGATACTGCCATCGCCAGGATGCTGGGAGTTCACGGGTCAATACAAAGGTCATCAACTATCATTCGTTCTCTGGGTGCCTCCGGAGTAGTTCTTCGGAGTTCTTTTATGTATCATGTAGGATTGTCACATGAAGCGCCAAACGATTTTCCTTATGACTGTAGTTGTGGTCATTGCAGCAGTTTTTGTACTTCCGCCGATACTACGCGGGCTGATTGTCAGCCCGCTGACCTTGTCCTCGCAGCCTGATTTTGTGGCCACACCAGAAAAAGCCATTGCGCCAAATTCCAATACAAGCGACGCCATTACGTTGCTGGCTGTCACGGAAAAGGAAATCGGTGTTGGCCTTCAAGCGCGCCCTGTGGACCCAGCAACACTCGCCGATTTGCCTGGCTATGCTGCGATCGACTTTGGACATCACTACACTTATGCGGTCAGCCCAAACCGCAAGATTCTCGCTGTGATTACTTGGTGGTCTAGCGGTCCAAGCAACGCGGGAGGTGTATTGCACCTGATTGACCTCAACACTTGGACTGACATGCCTACCAGTCTTCGCATTGATGATTATGCGAGCGACATAACTTTTGGTGCAGATGGGAAAACACTCTATTGGACGATTCCTAGCGTGCGCGACTTTGCACATGGAATGCCGCGCGACTATCAACTCTACCAATATGACCTTGATAGCCGTCAGTTGTCTGCCATCACCCAACTTCCGTCATCTTTTGTCCCTTGGTCCCAGCGCTTGTCTTCGGGCAATGTAGCACTCTTTGGCATTCCCACCGACCCCAACAATCTCGCTGAGAATGCACCTCGCCTGTTGGTCATTGATCCGACTGGAAATCGTATTGTGGCAGATACGCGACTCGATGGCGTGAAGGCAGGGCAATTCCGCGAGCAAGTGATGAATGCAACACCCTCGGCGCAGGAAGAGTCATGGCAGTATGTGATGTACAATCCCGGCCTGGCTTGGGATTTGGACCGCAAGATCTTGTACATCGTTCACGCCGATGACGAGAAAGTTACCGTGGTTGATTTGGTAAACGAAACCCTCATCAAGCAAACACAAATCCGTCCGCCGCAATCGCTCCTGGATTGGGTGTCAGACTCAATGGTGCCTGCCGCTGAAGCGAAAGGTGGCCCCTGGCTAGGAGCGCGCGTTATATTGAGCCGCGATGGGGAGCGATTATATGTTTTCAGCGAGAAAACGGAGATGGGACTGCCCCAGGCAGTAGACTTGCGCGTGATCGCAACCGATGGAATGCGCGAGATCAATTACCTCGACGAACTGCTGACCGATTTCGCGCTCACCCCCGACGGCAAATCACTATTGGTTGTCAAAGGTGAAATTGTCAGATCCTATGGCTTTGATATGCTAGTGAATCGGGATGTATATGTTCTTGATGCAGAAACTTTACAGGAGCGCATCCATGTACGCGTAGCTCAGGTAGACCAACTCGTGCTCAACGGATTCTCTCCAGATGGTCGTTATGCTTACTTGAGAGGGTCTTCGGCCCAGTGGGTGGAAGGAAGCGGCTGGAGGAATTGGCAGACAATGTGGCAGTCGTTGGATCTAAATTCCTATCGCCTCATCTCGGCAGGAGAATCAGAGAGTCTTTATGGTGCCTTATTGCATATAGCTCCATAATTCTGGAAGAATTGCGTATCGCGGCCATCATGTGGTATCTCAAACCGTTGCGAGAATCAGCAATCCCATGACAACTACGCCGCCTCCGAGCACCAGCCGCACCCATTCTTTGTGGTGCAAATTCCAATGCGCAAGGCGATTCAAAGTCGGACGGGCGGATGCGGCGATTAGAATTACAACCAGTGGCAGGACGAAGATCAGGTTGTAAAGGACGAGGTAACTATAACCAAGTAAAGCCGAGGGCTGGAGGGCCAGCAGACTGAGCACGCCCAGATAGACCGCGCCACTGCATGGCACGGTGCACAGACCAATCAGGAAGCCGCCTACAATCAAGGCGGGGACGGTGGCCTTTTTCGCCATCTCCCGCGCTGTCGTCCCGATCTGGGGCGGGGCTTGGAGGCGCCACCCTAAATCAGGCAGGAAGAAATCCTTGAGCATCCACAAGCCGAATAGGATTGCGGCCAAGGCACCGAATCTTGCAGGGAGATGCTGACGCGTAAAGAAATCCAGTGTTTTGAGCAAGCCAACACCGAGCGCGAGATAGGTCAGGAAAACCGCGGCGATATAAATGCCGCCCTGACCGAGTAACCGCGCTCGAATGACATTGATGCTTTGCCCGCCGGCCTGCATGGTGGCCAGCATGGCTGTGATGAAAAGAAGCAGAACGGTGAACGCACATGGATTGATGCCATCCACTGCCGCGGCTACGATGACCGTTGGCAATGTGATTTTGGGCAGATACATCCGCATGGCTTCGGCCGGCGCGTTGGGATGCCATAAACCTGTCAATGCGACCGCGCCCAATGCCACGATAGCCAATGTGGAAAGGATGACGATGCGGCGAAATTGTGAAGTTGTTGCCATATTATGCTTCTACAACGATCTGTCCGTTCATGGTGGGATTGGCTTTCCCGCCACAGCAAATGTCACAATAGAAAGTGTACGTGCCGGCTTTATCGGGGGTGAAGGTGACAGTGTTGGAACTTTCTGGCTGGGCAATAACGTCCACGCCCAGTTCATCCACAGCCCATTGATGCTTTCCGCCGCCATCGGTGTGATGCGAGTTATCCAGGCTGGTGAGTCGGATTGTGACAGGTTTGCCGGCTTTGACACGGATCTCGGTCTTGTCGAATCCGCTCATGGAGGCTTCCACATCAATGACATTACCGGCCATCGGTTCAGGTGGCGGGCGGAAGAAGGCTGACTTGAGGTAATAGCCAGCCAATCCAAGCACGCCGATGACGAGCACAGCAAAGACCGTTGAGCGAATGCGCTGTTTTTTGAGGAGTGCTTCTTTACGAATTGTGCGAGCAGATTTTTTCATAGAGTTCATCCTTTTAAAAGAGTTCAGAGTTTATGCGGCAACGAGTTGGGCGCGGTATTCGTGACGGCCATCGTTGCCAGCGCGCGCTACCGCGTTCACCAACGCATCGGCTGAGACCTTCTTGCTGTCGTAACTGACTTCAGCCGTCGCCATGTTCAAGTACACGTCCACTCCATAGACGCCATCCAGCGAAAGCAAGCTGTTGCGCACGCGCGTGGCGCAGTTCTCACACCCCATGCCCCGCACTGCCAGCAACGCGCTGTCGGCTTTGCGCCGTTCCTCATCACTTACTGCATTCTTATAGATTGGTTCTACGTAACAATTCTCGTCCATTTTTTCTCCTTGTTAATTGTTAATTTTCTCTCAGGGTTTTCGTACACCACCCACCAGAGCGGCGATACCAAAGAGCACCAGGACAAGCCAATACACAAATGCTGCCTGGTTCACCAAACGGATATTCTTCTTTTTCGGCACAAAATCCAGAACAACCTGCCGCAGGCCATTGATGCCGTGCGCCAGCGCAAACACCAGCAGGAAGAGATCGTAAATACGCCAGCCAAGATAAGCCCAGCGCATCGAGACGTAATTCAGGTCAATGCGGTCCACGCCCACAAGCACATCCTGGATCAACACATGCCCCCAAGCCAACGGGATGAGCAGCAGCCCGCTGTAGCGCATCCACTTCCA
>DASWKT010000249.1:0-9543 GCA_036396515.1 Anaerolineales bacterium
TCAGCCGCCGAGCTTATGGTTTGCGTGAAGTTCAGAATGTCTTCACAAGCCTGGAGAATGTCCTGCAAATATAGATCGGCATTACGAGACGACATAGAGCAGGTCTTTTTCGACGGAGGATTTTACAGCAGGCTTGAGCGCTTTGGGTGTGACCAAATCCACTTCGCGTTCGAGTAAATCTTCCAAATAGAATTTCAGGCCAATGTAATTTGCCCAGGTCGTCTTGTCGAATTGAACCAAAACGTCAATGTCACTGCTCTTACGCATCTTGTTTCTTGCTGCAGAACCAAACAATGCCAACGACCTGACGCTATAACGCTTCAGTGCACGGCGGTTGGCTTTGATCTTTGTAACTACATCGTCAAGCGTAGAGACTTGCATAAGAAAATTATACACCACTAGAAATTGTCTACAACCCCTGTGCGCTATATACTCACCCCATACCACTCGGAGCGTATTACAAATCTCGCCGAGGGTGATGTCGTTTTCGACGCATTCGCTGAAGAGGGGCATGAGATTCTCCCCCGGCCTACCAGATGACTTCAACTTTGTATTTCCGAATATCTGCGTCCACAGAAATCAAAGGCATGGACTCAATCTGACTTTGCGCGATGAGCAATCGGTCAAATGGGTCTGTGTGATATATTGGAAGTTCATATATCCGCGTTGCATGATGAATTTGAATAGGCAAGGGCTGAAAGCCATGCAGCTGCATCCGACTGGGCACAAACCGTACCGGCTCGTCAGGGACTGTTAATCGCTTTTTTGCAATCTTGATAGCGATCTCCCACGCGCTCACCGCGCTCAAAAAGATTTCGTTATTTCCATCCGAGATAATCGCAGTGGCATTGTGGGAAAGTCGTGGATCTCCCAAATTCCACCAGAGAAAGACGTGGGTATCGAGCAGGTATTTCATACCTCGAACTCTTCCAATGGGTCATCAAAGTCAGGCGCGATGATTATTTTGCCTGCATCATTGCCAGGTTTGCGTGGGGATACATCTGTGACCACAGGTAAAATGCGCGCCACAGGCTTGCCCGCTTTGGCAATGATCACCTCCTCGCCGTTCAGAACGCGTTCGAGCAGTTTGGAAAAGTGGGTTTTTGCCTCGTGAATATTGTATATCGTCATCTTACACCTCTAAGCTTATTGTAGACTAACCGGTGGACTAAGTCAAGCCTGCTAAAACCCCTCCGCGACGTACTCACCCCATACGACTCGGAGTGTATTGCAAATCTCGCCAAGCGTGATGTCATTTTCGACACACTCAACAAATAACGGCATCAGATTTCCGGTCCCGCTGGCCGCAGATTTCAACTTCGCAAGCAACTGTTCAACCAGTCTCTGATCTCTAGTCTCCCTTAATTCCTTCAACTTCGCCTTCTGAGCTGCCTCAATCGCAGGATCAACCTCCAACCTCTCCAGACTTCTTTCTTCTTTCACCTCAAACGCGTTCACCCCTACCACGATCTGTTCTTTCCTCTCAACCGCCTGCTGCGCGGCGTAGGCGGCGTTCTGGATTTCGTTTTGCATGTAGCCTTTTTCGATTGCCTGGAGTGCGCCGCCCATATCGTCAATTTTGGCGATGTAGTCGCGCGTCACAGGTTTTTCCAACAGCCCTCCATCGGTTGCGATCACGGTCAGGGGTGCGCCATCCTGCCATGCCAGTTTGTAAATGCGTGAATTCGAGCCGTTCAATAGCCGCAACCGGTATACGCTGGCTTTGACCTCCATGCTCGCCTTGGGCGCGCCGTTGACCAGAATCGTATCGCCCAGAAAACCGATCATCTGATCCATCATGCCGTTTGCCAGGTAAACCATCTGATTTTGCGAATCAAAGGTGCGATCTTGTATCACCAGCGGGATATCATATTCGCCAGACGGCAAACCCAACGCGGCTTCCTCGTCATCGCTGACGATGAACAAACCAGCCAGCCCGTAGTTCACTTGCGGACCTGTCAACTCGTGCGGGTGCGGATGAAACCAGTACGTGCCCGCGCGGTTGATCACCTGAAAATCATATTCATAACTTTTTCCAGGCGCGATGGCAGAACGCGGATGTCCATCCATGTCCTCTGGAATTCGCAGTCCGTGCCAGTGAATGATGGTCGGGTCAGGGAGTTCATTCTTAAGACGAACCTGAACTCGCTGACCTTGTCGCACCCTGAAAATGGGACCCAGATAGGAGCCGCGCAACGTCTGGATGGATTCTCCGCTTCCTTCCTTCGCCGAAGCCTGATACCGCCAAATGGACGTTTCCGGCCCCGAGAAGATGGGGAGCGTGGCTTTACCAGCAGTCAGGTCAACTGCTAGGGTGGGGAGATCAGGAGCGGGCGGAAACGATGTCGAAATAACGGGAGCCGTTATCGGGTCGGAGGAGGCGGACGGAATGAGTCCACAGGCGCCGAGGGTCAACGTGCCCGCGCCCATCCCCATCAATTTGATGAAATCTCTGCGAGTGAGTTTGTTAATGGTGAAGTTCTCCTTTTATTTTGAAGTTCTTCCAATATAGACTTCCAATGTGAACGAACGACGAAGATAAGACGAAGATCACGAAAAAAATTGAAGCCATCTACTCCTCATCCAGCAGATGTTCCGCTTCACTTGCCATGAATGAATCATAAGCCAAGGGAATTACTCTTTTAGCTCAGCCCCACAATATGCGCACAACAACCAATCACTCTCAACAATCTGTCCACACTTTGGACACATCCGCTGAGGACGGGAGGCAGGGGATGGAGAACTCCCAGCAGAAAGAGGCAGGCTGAACGCGAAAGTCGAGCCAGCGCCCAACCAGCTCTGCGCCCAGATTTGGCCACCGTGCGCTTCGATGATTTGTTTGGCAATCGTCAGTCCCAGCCCTGAACCACCGGTGGCGCGGGCACGCGAGCGGTCAGCACGATAGAAGCGCTCGAAGACGTGCGGCAAATCTTCCGGGGGAATGCCCGACCCCGTATCCTGCACACGGACCAGCACACGCCCATTCCCCTGAAGGGGACGTTCCGCGCGCAATTCGACGCTGGTTGTGATTGTCCCGCCGATCGGCGTGTGACGCAACGCATTCGACATCAGGTTATACAGCACCTGGGCAAGACGCTGTTCGTCTGCCTGGATTTTCGGCAGGGCTTTCTCGATCTCCAGCTTGAGCGTGACCCCTTTCTCGCGTGCCTGGATCTCCAGTCCCTCGCTCACTTGGGTAACCACCTCTGAGAGAGCGACAGTTTTCAACTCCAAGTGTAATTGACCGGCCTCTGCCAATGCCAGGTCGCGCAGATCGGCGACCAGGCGGGTGAGAACCACAGTTTGCTTGTGAACAGCGGCCACGTTCTCCGGCGTCAGGTCATATACGCCGTCCATCAGGGCCTCAAGATTTCCCTGCACAACAGTCAGCGGCGTGCGAAGTTCGTGAGCGATATCAGCGATCAGGTTGCGCCGTTGGGCATCAGCCTGGGCCAGGCTTTCAGCCATGCGATTAAAAGAATGGGCTGCCTGCCCAACTTCGTCGTTTGACTTGATCTCGATACGCCGCCCCAGGTTGCCATCTGCAATCGCCTGGGCGGACTGAGAGAGTGCCCGTAACGGCGAAGTGATCTGCCGAAAAAGCAGAGAACCGAGAATAATCGCCAGCAAGCCGACTGTCGCGGAAGTGATGAAAATGGAGAGATTGACCGAGCGCAGAAAGTCTTCATCTGCCGGGTTAAGGACGGGTTCAATCATCGAGCCAACCAGCACTGTGCCAACAGTTTCGCCGCTACCGATTACTTGCAGTGTCAAGGGTGTGGCAGGAAGAAAAATGAAAGATCCACGAGAGCCTTTTCACTCTCGTGGATCTTTTGCTTTAGGGAATGCTTCGCCACACCCATCAGCCTTTTTCTGTTCGCTGTGGGTTTCAAAACAATCTCTGTTGTAGAAATCCAGACTAGCCGTTCAGCCCAAGTTCAGCCAGCCGCACGAGCACTTCTTCCCTCGATGCGATCCTCCTGGGTACATTCTTACGTACGAAGCGGGTGATGTCGCTCTCCACGCCCAACTTCATGAGCGCATATTTGGCGAACTGCTTGTAGGTCAGTCCCTGGCGCACACTCTCATCCAAATCCCAGGACAACACCAACATCTTGTAGGCCAGATCTTCTGCGCTGGCGCGCACATCGGTTTCTTCCTTGCTCAACACATGCCAGACCGCCACCAGCAGCTTGCGTGCCACCACGACAATCGCCTGGCTGGGACGTCGCATCCGCTGCAGATATTTTTCGTATTGTTCTTTCCAATAGGGCGACACGCTTCGCGGCACCGCCCGCCAGGCAGCTTCTACCATCGCCCAGCGCAATTCCTTGCGCCCGCTCTTGGTGATCCGTTTGTCGATGTGTGCTTGGCCACTGTCATGCACGCCGGCCCCAAGACCCGAATAACCCACCAGCTTGTCCGCACTCTCGAAGCGCTGGATGTCGCCAATCGCAGACAGGATCGTCATCGCGATCACCACACCGATCCCGGGTAATTGCAGGAGATGAAGGGCCTCCTGGCCCCACCCGTCCCCCAGGCTTTGTCTGCCCAATTCGCGATCGACCTCCGCTTTGTGTTGCTCGATCTGCTCCAGCAGGGAAAGTTCCTGGCGGATCTGGAGTTTCTCTAGTTCACTGATCTTCTCCTGCTGGTCCCACCATGTCTGGTTTAGCAATCCCTCTTCCGGCAGCACCAAATTGTGGCTGTGCAGCAAGCTTTGCAGGCGATTGCGAAGGATGGCGCCCGTCTTCACTAACCGTTGGCGATAGGAGATCAATCCACGCAGCTCACGCACCGGCTGGGGCGGCACCCACACTTCTGGCACAATATCGGCAATGAGCAAGCGGATCAGCCGTTTGACATCTTCCTTATCTGTCTTCACCCGTGCCTCGGCGATCTGCCGAACCCCTCCCGCATGGGCGACCACGGTATGTCCAGCCCAGGGCTGCACAACATCATAAATATCCCACACATTCGTCGTGGTCTCAATCACCACCGCATCGCTCTCACACAGATTCTTCTCTGCCCACTCACCCAGCTTGCTGATTTCGATCCTGCGGGGTGGCAGCAACCACTCTTGCCTGGCATCCATGCCTCCTGCCAGAACATACTCCTTATGGATGTCCAGAGCGATATAGTGGCGAATGGGTCTTGTCCTTCGATAGATTTTCATGCTACACTCCTCTTGTGTCTGTTGATCGGGGCGCGGATTTTTGGGTCAGAGCTGCAGCTACCGATTCGGGTTTGGCGTCTCGGGCCTTCCCAGATTAGGTTCCGCCGGGTATCCAAATAACGCGACGAGCTCACTTGTCTCATAGCGGTGAACGGATGACCCAGACGCTCCTACCCCAAATGCGTCCCCGGCGAAGAAATCTTCCTCAGGATACGCATTTGCCGCGCCCCTTTCAAGGACATTCTAATAACGCCAGCCGTTAGCCGGCAGATTGCAGTAGATTCATGTTTATGAACACATCATTTGTAATTTCGCCTGATGGAACCCGTATCGCCTACGATGTAACTGGCGAGGGTTCAGCAATTATCTTGCTTCATGGTGGGTGGCATACTCGCCAAAACTGGCATGATGTGGGCTATGTCAAGCGACTGAAGGACAACTTTAAGGTGATTGCCATTGATATTCGAGGCAATGGGGGGAGTGACAAACCAACTGAGTCGACCTATTACACAACAGAGAAGATGTGTCAGGATATTTTAGCGGTGGCCGATGCTTGCGGTCTTGAGAAGTTTACGATTTGGGGATTTTCTTATGGAGCCAATATTGGTCGCTATTTGGCAGCCCAATCTGACCAGGTGGAAAAACTCATAATTATGGGCATTCCCTTTGGTTTGGGCGCACCAGGCGATTTTCGTCAATTTATTGAAGAGTTTCGGAATCACTGGCTGCCATTTTTGCAAGCCAAGAGTCAAGGAACCCTAGACATCACCTCGCTGTCCACAGAAGACCAAAAAGCTTGGCAGGAAACCAACATTGCCGTTGATGTAGCGTGGCTGAGTGCAATGCTGGATTGGGGCGTAATTGAGCCAGCAGATTTACGCTGTCAAACCTTATGGCTAGTTGGCTCGAAGAATGAATCGACAATGGCAAGTATTCGCGAATATGAAGAAAAACTGAAGAGGTCGATGGTGCGCGTGGAAGTGATTGAAGGGTTAAATCACCGTGAAGAATTTACCGAAATTGATCGGAGTCTGCCGGTGATGCTAGCATTTATGTCAAATGAGGTCTGAAAAAGTGCCGGCTAACACAGCGTTCTCAGAAACAGATGTAGGCTATTTGCAACGAGAAATCCGCTGACAAATTAACCACAAAAAGGCGTCACGACCGTTTTCGAAAATGACGCCGATGCTCGTTCGTCATTCCTGTGTGGGCAGACCCGATCACTTAGGTTAGATAGCTTTCTAATCGGGGTCAGTGGGTCTGGATCCATTGGACCAACCCACGCCACCAGTGGATAGATCATTTGGATCGGAAACCAAGGTGCACCGCGGGACTGCGACGGGGCGCGTCTCCACTGCTGTGTACGGCTTCTTGATCTGCCATTCAGGAGTATACTTTTTGCGGGACGGTTTCTTTCGTGACAAATGATGTCCCCATCATTCCAAGGTGCACCCGACCCCCGGCAACCCCGGCAGCGAGCAGCCGGGGCAGGGTGCGTCGGGGCCATGGTGGTGGTAGTCGCCGCGTTTTCAGGCATTTTTCTGGCTTCGAGTTTTCCTGCTCCCAAACCTTATCCACGCCCGCCCACCTGCCAGTAACGCACACCGTTAGGCGTTCCTTTGCACAATAAGAAAAGCACTTGATTAATTGAGCAAAAGGGTGTATCTTTATTGTAGATACTAAGAGGAGATAACCTTATGCTCACAAAAGTTCAAAAATGGGGCAACAGTCTTGCCCTACGAATACCAAAAGCATTTGCCCTCGACGCTCAATTGGAGAATGATTCCTTTGTAGAAATCACGATTGTCGAAGGTCAAATTATCATAACGCCAGTCGCAGCACCAAGTTGGACACTGGAAGAATTACTAGCAGGTATCAACAAAAAGAATATCCATCATGAAGTAGATACTGGTTCTGCCGTAGGAAATGAAGTTTGGTGAACCTATGGCATATATTCCTGAAAGCGGTGACATCGTTTGGATTACGTTTAATCCACAAGCGGGGCACGAGCAGGCAGGACGACGACCAGCACTAGTTTTATCGCCAGCCGCTTATAACGGAAAAGTCGGTTTAGCTATCCTTTGTCCCATTACGAGTCAAGTCAAAGGGTATCCGTTTGAGGTCATAATACCTGATGGTTTGGAAATCAGTGGAGCAATATTATCTGACCAGGTGAAAAGTCTTGACTGGAAAGCACGAAAAGCAGAATTCGGTTGCAAGTTGCCTCCCACAACATTTAATGAAGTTGTGCAAAAGTTAAGTACCTTAATACGCCAGCAACTTCAAAACATGTAATCCTGCAAGGGTGCACAGATGAAGTGGGAAGTCAAGGGTGGACAGGCAGTTGGTAAGAAAAAGGCAAGGCAAAAAAGAAACAGGTCAAGGCTGAACAACACGAAACTACCGCCTTCGCGAGAGTGTGCGAAGCGTTGCGAGAGGTTGTATAATGATGTCGAGCGACGAGCCCGCAAAACCCCTTCGTGGGTCTCCTACGTGGAGTTCATGGCGCCCTGGCGCCATTTGGGACGTCGCTCACTTGATTCTCCTGCAAAGGAGAAGGGGGCAAAGGGATCGGTCTCTTTGAGCCCCAGGCGATGGTGGTGAGATCAGTCCCGAGGTGCAGGGCATCCAAGTGTTGACGAACGAATTGAGCAGCGGATTGGCCCGCGGGGCGATTGTGTTTTCCAAGTTGGTAAGCAAACTTTAGCGACTTGCAAGCGACAACCTCGGGCTCAGCAAAACGGTCCGTCGCCTGTTGGGACAGGATATACCAAACAGTGATGAGCAGCTTGCGTGCAATCGCCACGATGGCTTTGTTGCGTCCCAAACGCGGTTCTAATCGAGCCAGCTCTGCCTTCCAGTGCGGATGGGTGTTGGCTGCGACCTGGGCCGCTTCGATCAGGACCACACGCAGATCACGTCTGCCTGCTTTGGTAATCCGCCCCGTGCGAGAGGACATACCACTGTCGTGGACCCTGGCGCCCAGACCCGCATATCCCACCAGGTGCTGGGGATCCACAAAGCGCCGAATGTCGCCAATGGCCGCCCAAACCGTCACTGCGGTGATCACCCCAAACCCGGGTAGATGCATCAGGCGGGTCACCTGCTCCTCCTGGCTGGCGATCTCCTCCATCATAGATGTCAGGTGCATCCGTTGGGTTTCGGCAAAATGGAGGGTATCCAGGTCGCTCTGCAGATTGAGCTTTTCGAGCTTCCCCAATGACAGAGCTTGCCACCAGGCGCTTTGCTCCTCCTGGAAGGGGTTGCCTTCTGGCGGAACAAGATGATGTCGCTGCAATACCGCATGCAAGCGGTTCTTCGCTTGTGTCGCTAGGCAGGTCATTTTTCGGCGTTGGGCCACCAAGCCGTGTAGTTCGCGCACTGCCCGAGGCGGCACCCAGATACCAGCCAGCAAGCCCTTCGCTAACAACCGCGCCAGGATGGAGGCCGCGATCTTGTCATTCATGACCTGCGAGCGCGTGATCAGCGCCACATGGGGTGGGTGCACAACCATCACCGAGCCGGCATACTCACACAGCTCATCGTACAACTGCCAGGTGTTGGTCGTCACACCGCACCTGCGGTGGGTGCAGGTGTCTCCAGCATAATCTCATCCTGCGGGGTGAGGATCTTTTTTATCCACGCCTCCAGGCGGGCCAGTTCGACACGCCGGGCAGGCAGGACCACGTTCAGTCCTTCATCGACGCCCAGCCCAATATATCGTTTTCGAGAATCGTTCATAGGGGTATACTCCTGTTGCAACTGGCAGACCTTGCCAGCCAAAGGTCGGGCACGTTCCTTTTTAGGGTCGCTGAATCACACACAGATGCGGGCTGTGGCGTTCGGACGCCATTCCCCGTTAAGCGGATTCGAACGGGTCAGTCAAACACCCGATCGAGCTGGTCCTCGACCTTCTGGGACTTCCCACACGCTGACCGACTGGACCCTCACGCAGCGTTCCCGGATACGCGTTCCCGTTCACCTAACACACCAAGCGTATCCAAAAACGTGCTCGACTGCAATCCTCGTTTCGACTGGATTGCAGTCACATGCTAACACCCGACTGGTGGGATTCGCCGCATTTTCAGGCAGTTTCCTGGGCTCAAGCCAATTCCGGCAAAGAGGCGTTGTCTTGTCCCGCCCACCAGCGGGTAACGCTCACCGTTGGGCAGCATCTTTCCACTATAGCATGAATATGAGAGCTTCAAGTGATTGACAAAGTACTAAACCTTCCTGAGCAGAAACAATTGTTACTTGCATGGCTGGTCGAACAACTAAGCAGAATCACCGGTATATCTGCCATAGTTTTGGGTGGTTCGTATGCCAGTGGAACACACCACGAGGCTTCAGACATTGATATAGGCCTA
>DASWKT010000250.1:0-14331 GCA_036396515.1 Anaerolineales bacterium
ATGGGCAGATGAAGACATGGCTCGTTTGTGGGCTGCAGAGATGGTCAAATACATCCCTAACGCGCGCCAGGAAGTCTTTGAAGATTCTGGGCATTCTGCGCTGGTTGAGGAGACCGAAAAGTATTATCAAGTGATCAAACAATTTGTTGAGAACTAAACTTTAGTCCAGCCGCCGTCCTCGTTCCAATGCCGCCGAGGACGGCGGCTGGAGCAATCTCATGGAGTAGATATGATCGTCATCTCAGACATGATGGGCACGTTGACCACTGGCTCGCCCGTCCTTGGATTGGTGGATTGGGTGAGACATAACCAGAGCAGCATGCAGGCGCGTCTTTACATGGCTTCGATCATGCCTTCGTATTTCATTGCC
The DNA here is from genome assembly GCA_036396515.1 of Anaerolineales bacterium. Lineage (GTDB taxonomy): Bacteria > Chloroflexota > Anaerolineae > Anaerolineales > Villigracilaceae > Defluviilinea. The sequence continues at coordinate 371 of DASWKT010000250.1, forward strand.
AAACGCGGCTGGATTGACTGGCAGAAATGGGCACAGGGTTTAATGGTCAACAGCTTGAAAATGGTCAAAGATGCGACGCCCGAAAAAATGAAAGTTGTCGGTGAGTGGGCAGTGGAACATGACCTTTGGAAGAAGCGCCGTGAAGATGTCGTTGCACGTCTCATGGATCAAAAATCAAAAGGAGCGCAGGTGTACATCGCAAGCAGTGTTGTCGAGCCGCTGATCGAGCCATTCGCAAACCGCATCGGCGCGCAGACCATTGGCACGCCCGTCGAATACAAAAATGGATATGTGCGTGTGGCTGGTGATCTGGTTGCGCAAGAGCGGAAGATCGAGCAGGTACTCAGCCGTTTGGGTGTTGACCGTATTCACTTTGCTTATGGTGATACCGTTCAGGATGTCCCATTGCTTGAGCACGCCGAGCATCCGGTGGCGGTTTATCCCGATGAAAAATTGAAAGCAACCGCACTCCAACGCGGCTGGGAGATTCTCGGTTCACGAGAGGATGATTAAAACGCGGCAAATGAAGGACCTGAAAAACCAAATAAGATTGACCCTAGCCTTGGGCATATTGTCCCTGTTGGCGGGTGTGATAGGACACCTGGCCTTGACAGATATCTATCATGCAAAAGTTGATGTATCACTGGAATGGAATGTCTTGTGTGCCTGTGCAGTGGTCTTAATGATGTTTATAGGATTTTCTTCATTCACACTGAGAATGGTGTTGAAAAGATTGTAAGCTTGAAGCGAATTAAATATACGTGTTGGCGCTCATTCCATCCAAAGACAGCGAAAGATTGGGGGCTGTATAGCTAGCCAACTCTCCTCACCAAATGACAAATCCAAATCCTTTAGGGATGCGTATTAATAAGTGAAGGCTTATTGTTTCCCAAATCAAACCAACTCAAGGAGAAAAAATATGAAGAAGATCTTTCTGGTCACTATGATTACGCTTCTGGTAATGAGCACATCCTTCTTTGCTGGATCGGCAACAGCCAAGGAAGCAAAAATACTGGAATTTGGCACAATGGTAGGTGTCCCAAGGCCTTACACAGTTGCAGCGAACGCAATCCGCGGTATACCAGGTGGCGGATTGCCCTGGGTCGTAGGCTCCGCCGAAGGTGAATTGAAGGCCAACGGCCAACTGGAGATTCAGGTTTTGGGCCTGGTGATCGACCCGAATGATCAAGCTGCAATTGACGCTGGACGGGCTGGCACAAACCCAAGCCCAACCTTCAGTGCAGTTGTGAGTTGCTTGAGCAAAAATGCTAGTGGAAGTCCAATCACAGTCAATGTTTCCACTGACCCCTTCCCAGCTACCACTGGACTGGCAATCTCAGGTGGTGGAAACGCCAAAATTGAGGCGATTGTGAGCCTGCCTCAGCCTTGCATCGCGCCGATCATTTTTGTGACCAACTCAACGGGCACCTCCTGGTTTGCTGCGACAGGCAACTAAAACCATTACATTGTTTACCAAAAAGCGAGTGGAAATTTCCACTCGCTTTTCGTTTCTGCGTTCCGATATGGTTTTGTCGATTAATGCGCTGTTACTTTGGAAAACAAGTTGATGACCAAAATTCCGAGGATTATGAAGAATATTCCTACTACGCGCGCCCAATCGAGAGCTTCGCGCCAAATGAGGATCCCCGCGATCACAGTTAATACGATCCCAACCCCTGACCAGATCGCATACGCCAGGCCGATTGGGATCACTTTCAGACTCATGGAAAGCAAGTAGAATGAGGTGCCATAGCCAATCAGGACAACCACGCTTGGGATAAGCTTTGTGAAACCATCCGAAAGCTTCAGAGCAGTTGTCGCAATGACTTCACTGAGGATTGCCAAGAATAAGATAAGAGCAGTTTTCATTGATCCATCCTGATCATTATGGACGATAAGGTTTATTCCTTCAGAAATTTTACTTTATTGTTTGGAGGATATGGTATTAAAAGCGATCCCCACATCACAAGCGTAGATACCCACCTCAAAGAACATTAATCGTGTGTTGAAGAACAAATCCATTATCACTATAATAATTAACAGTGCATTCAATCCATATTCATAAGCACCTCAGAATAGGAGAAACCTATGAAAATCAAAGGTATTGTATGGCTCGGTACACGCACGGATCATTTTGAGCAAATGACTGACTTCTGCCGCGACATGATGGGATTGTCTCAAAGATTGCTCGAGCCTGGGTTTGCTGTCTTTGAGATGCCGAATGGAGATCTATTTGAAGTATTTGGCTCTCAGCAATCAATGAATAAGTTTATGACTCATCCCGTCGCAGGGTTTCTGGTAGATGATATTGTGGCTGCACGCGCTGAGCTGGAAGCCAAAGGCATTGAATTCCTCGGCCCAATTGAAGGGGATTCAGACGACTACAAATGGACACACTTCCGGGCACCAGACGGGTTTGTGTATGAATTGACTTATTCCACATCGCATCCATCCATTGCGGAGTGACCTCCACCCAGCCTCCCTCAAATCCAATGGATTTGAGGGAGGTGCCTGCAAGACAGCCTGGTCTTACGCAGTGTGGACTCAGAACAGAATTATTGCTCGAACAAGTTTCGTTGGCAGTTCCTCAGCTTTTCAAAAACCTTACAACTTGCTCATGGATTGTCCTTGACTGTAAGGCGCCTCGGTGACCCAGCCCCTCCGTCTCGATTAACTGTGCCCATTTCCAAGCTCGTGCGACCGCGCGGCTATCTTCGATGGGCGTGACATTGTCCATGGTGTCGTGAAACATCAGCGCGGGGATACTGATCTGTGGAGTAAGAATCTCATTTGTAATTGACTCGAGTACTTCCTGCCCAAAATTCTTATAGATCATGGCGCGCAACCCTTCGATGATTTCATCTGGCAATTGAGCCAGGGCATGAAAACGCGGCAGTGAGTCCATCAGCCGATTGAAAGAGCCAAAATATACCAGCCGCGCCGGAGGCGGGAAATTCCGATTGACCAACGCGTACGAAGTGATTAAGGTTCCGAATGAATGAGCAATGATCGCGTGAAAACTTCCGTCGTGCAGCGCAATCAAATCCATGGTGGGAGCGATTTCCAGTAAGTTGGTCCCTTCTCCATCCGAGTGACCGTGTGCGGGCTGGTCATAAGCCACAACCCGGTATCCCGCGGCGAGCAAGGGATCGACAAAGCCTGTCATCTGCGCGCGGGCTCCGCCCCAGCCGTGCATCAGCAAAACCGCGGGACCATCACCCCAGGTCGTAACAGCCAATTCGCCGCCCTCAAACGGGATCCGAGTATTGTTCCCGCGCGCAAGGATGGCCTGGTCTGTTGATTTCACTTCATACTTGCTCGGACCGAAGAAAGCGCGGTATACCTTTTTCACAATTGCCTGAGACTCGCTGGTAGAAATTACAGTTGACATATATTCTCCTTTAAAATACTTACTAAGTAGTAAGTTTTGACGATAAAAAAATTTATGCGAACGCGAGCAAATCCTGTCTATGCTGCTGTACGACCGCATGGAATTTACTCGTTCCCAAAGCCCGAGCCATCTGTAATGCACCCTGCAAACTAGACAAAATTAAAGCTGCCTTGCTGGCCGGGTCACCGCTAAAGTGAAATACACCCACCTCTCTCCCCTCGTTTAATGTAGCCTGAAGCCAGGCCAGCAGTTCACGGGTTAATTCTTCGGTTTGTTCGCGCAACGAAGCAGGCAGGGAATTGAATTCCGTTTCCAGCGAGCCCGCCAGGCAAACCTTGCCATTATCCGCGCGTGTGTTGGTGTAGATGCTAAAAAACCAGTCCAGTTTTGCCTGAGGAGCTAGATCTTTTATGCGCGCATTATTGATCCATAATTGGAAACGGTCACGATAGCGCTGGATCACCGCACCTGCCAGGGCCTCTTTTGACGGGAAATGATAATGGATGGCCGCATTCTTCACCCCCAGTTCAGCCGCAATGTGAGCATAGCTAAAGCCATTAAAGCCTTTGTCCTGCAGGAAGGACTCGGCCAAATCCAAAATTGCTCTTTGCGTATTCGTATTTCTGACCATTATAGTAGTATTTTACTTACTAGTTAGTAAGTTGTCAAGAATTTGCCTGCTGTTCTGGTAAGGCAATTGCTTCGAGCGTATGACCTTCATGCCCTGCTTACCCGCCGCTCTTTTTCCTGCTTCTCTTCCTTCGGCCTTCCGATGCAGGTTTTTCGTAGCCATCACTGGTGGGCGGCTTCCCGCTGTGACCATGTTCTTTGCCAGTCGATATTCCAACTTTTGGATACGCTCTGCCAATACGAGAAGCGCCTCTTGGATCACGTAATCACCGCGGCTCGCCCTTGATCGTATGCCGCATTGATTTCAGATTCGCTTGGCATTCGGTCAGAACTTGCCCCCCGAGCGAGCATCAACGAACAGGTCCTTGTTTCGATTACGGGCAACTGCCCGCAATTTATCTCTATAATTCACAATCGCGTGATCTCCCACCCAGGGTCCGAATAACCTGAATATCCCCGCCAGAAAAAACCACACTCTTTGAAACAATGGTACGCCGCGCCTGTACAGACCTTCTTTGCGTTCAAGGAAACGCACGTCCCCGATGTGAATGTATCCCATTGCCAGTAGTGGAATAATGGTAACAATGTCTGTTGTGTTCACCACGCGATAGATCGCAGATCTAAATTCTCGATCAAACTCATTATTCCCCACGCGTGGACTCCCGTATGTGTAACATGCCGCAATCTGATCCCTGATGAGATGGTTCCGTTCAAGATATTGAGTAGCGATTGTGGCAAGTGCCGCACCTAATGAATGGCCCGTGATATATAACGGAAGATCCTTTACCTTTTTAATACTCGCTTCAATTTGCTTCTCAATACTTTTGTACGCCTGAATGAACCCGGTGTGCACCCTGCCTTCAATGATGGAAACCCTTCTTGCGGCGATGTCTGTTTTGACATCCTGTCTTTTTGTGATTTCAGTCCCTCGAAAGGCAAGTACAGCATAGTCATTGCTCTTGACCAGAAAAGCCTGCGTATCCGTTTTGGGGTCTACAAAACCGTCAACCCACTCGAAGCCGCCGCTATTAAGTTTTGCGATCAACAACTCTTTCGCTTTGCCATCTTCCTCTTCAAACCGGTCATACACCAGATGAGACATGGCGGCCAGCACCCACGCCATGCGGTCAGAATACGCGGCTCGTTTTACAGGCGGATTAAGTAAAAGATCATTGTCCTTGAAATAGCTGGCGGCTTCGGCTAGTTCTTGCTTACTGTTCAAGGTCTTTGTCTGCTTTTTGGGTTGTTTTGGGGCCATTTTCCTCTCCTTTGAGTATTGAATAACAATACTATACAAAAATTCTCCTCAAAAGTCAATTCGTTACTGTTGACTTCAGCCACAGCGCAATGACTTCATCCCATACCAAGATTGCCAGCAAAAATATATAGAATGCTACACCTTTCAGCCAAAAGGTAGGAACGGCAAGCGCAACGGTAGCCCACGTGTAAATTGATAAATTCTTCCACTGCTCATTTCGCCAAAAGACAAACCCAAGCACAAGCATGGAGGGCATGAGTGTCAATCCGAGCAGGACAAAGAATGCATCATGTAAAATACCATGCCAGGTACGTGATGTGGAGCCAAGGGTCGGGTCGGTCGTGAAAACCAATCCCATCATGGCAAATCCCGCCAGCATCATCAGAGTTGTAGCGAGTTTTTCCTTTAGGGCAAGTTGCAGCCCGTAAGCAAAGAATATCATTGCTAAACCAGAAAGAAAGAATGCCACTGTCATCAACCAGCCATACGGACCGAGTGCAAGTCCGCTTGGCCAATCTATAACGGGGCCAAAGGGATCCCACCCGAGTGAGCGCATGAAATTGGCCTGGACGATGGTTAATCCTGCAATAACAAGGGCAAATAACAAAGGCCCGATCATACCTATAAGCGCCGCCATCCTGATCAAACGTGAAGAACTCATTTGGAAAGATAAACTGCTATTAACGCAAGCAGACCTGGCAGCGCTTGCATATGCAAGATCGAGCGCTTCGCGGTGAGGCCACCAAAAATCCCGGCCACGATGACACAAATCAGGAAGAAGATTTTGATGGATATTTCGCCAGAGATGAGGCCCCAGATTAAACCCGCCGCGAGGAAGCCGTTGTACAATCCCTGATTTGCTGCGAGCGTCGCTGACTCCTGAGCATACTCTGGCGTCATTTTGAAGGTCTTCCTGCCCACCGGGTGGTTCCACAGGAACATCTCAAGCACCAGAAATCCCAAGTGCAAAACAGCGACGAGAGCAACGAGCATATTCGCCAGAATCATCATAGTGATGTCCTTGAAGGGATTGTTTGTGCAATGGTAGCATAAATTAGGTTCTCGTGTAGAATACTGTATCTGTTATTACGAGGTGGGCGAAAGCGCTCCTCGCGATGACCTAAGGAGAACTTATGCCCTATGAAATGATCCTGACCGAAACGCGCGGACGGGTTGGCCTCATCACGTTCAATCGTCCACAGGTGATGAACGCCCTCAACAATCAAATCATGCGGGAAGCGATGGATGCGCTCGAAGCCTTCGACAAAAACGATACGATTGGCGCGATGGTCATCACCGGGAACGAGAAAGCCTTCGCCGCGGGTGCGGATATCAATGAGATGGCAAATAAATCCATTCAGCAAATGATGGACACAGATCACATCGCGGTGTTTGGAAGGATCCGCACGATCAGGAAACCCGTCATTGCTGCGGTCTCAGGTTGGGTCCTGGGTGGCGGGTGCGAGATCGCCTTGTCCTGCGACATGATCGTCGCATCGGAGACAGCCAGGTTTGGTCAGCCTGAAATCACGATTGGCGTCATCCCTGGCGCTGGCGGCACCCAGCGTCTTACTCACGCGGTGGGGAAAGCGCTTGCCATGGAAATGATCCTCAACAACCGTATATTCTCCGCAGAGGAAGCGTTGCAATACGGACTGGCCAATCGAGTGGTCCCGATAGATGCATATCTGGATGAAGCGCTAACCCTTGCGGAGGAGATCGCTTCACGCGCCCCATTAGCTGTGCGCGCTGCAAAAAAGATGATCAACCAGACCTACGAGCGGACTCTCGCCGAAGGCCTCAGCGTAGAGAAGCAGGAATTCTATAACCTGTTCGCTAGTGAAGACCAAAAAGAAGGTATGAAGGCATTTGCTGAAAAACGCAAGCCAGAATGGAAAGGGAAGTAATGTTCAACGATCCGTTAGGCTGGTTCCCAAACCCTTTCTTCACTAATGCCTTTCAGATCCTGGTCCTTGCAGTCTTTTTGATCGACCATCTGATTCCGCGACTGACCGTACCCAAAAGAGCAGAGCTGGCAGAAAATAGCGACCACGGTTCCTACGTGGTGATTTCCATTGCCACTTTGATAGCAGTATTGGCAGGTGTTGCCATGCGATTATTAAACCTTGGTACGTCATCCGGTTTATTCCAATAGGCTGGTTTGCTTATAATCATTGCAGGGCTTGCGATTCGTGAATGGGCACTCATCAAACTTGGACGCTTCTTCTCGCGCACTGTACAAATTCAGACAGAACACAAAGTGATTACAGAAGGGCCATATCGCTGGATCCGTCATCCCGCATACACAGGCATGATATTAATTTATGCAGGTATTATTATGTCTATTGGCACCTGGCTTGGGGCGTTATTGACTTTTAGTCTTGTCACAATCAGTTTGTTATATCGTATTCGCGTGGAAGAGAGAACATTGCTCGACGCCTTCGGTGATGAATATCGCGATTATATAAAACAAACATGGCTTTTATTTCCAGGTTGGTAACATTTATCGTTATGAGCAGCTACGCCGGACTGAACAGGAAAATGAAATGTTAGATTTCGCAGAACTGAAATCCGCTTTCGATGAGCTGGGGCTTATCAATAAACCTGTCATCGCGCATACGTCACTAAGGCCATTCGGTTATATTCAAGGCGGTGCAGAGACCGTCCTGCGCGCCATGCTGGCTTCATTCGATAGCAGCATTATTATGCCGACGCACACATACAAAACCAAGATCATCCCTGATGTTGGCCCGCCAAACAATGGCATTACCTACGGCAGCGGACAAGAAGCCAACAAAATGGCTGAGCCCTTCCATCTTAATATGCGGGCAGACCCAATGATGGGAATCCTACCTGAAACCTTACGAAATCTTCCTTTTGCAACACGGACTGCCCATCCTATTCTCTCGTTTGCAGGCATCAATGCAGATGCGGCTCTGCATAGGCAAACACTTTATGATCCGCTGGCTCCTATCGGTGCCCTGGCAGAACAGGATGGATGGGTTTTGCTACTGGCGGTTGACCACACAGTCAACACCAGCATTCATTATGCGGAAAAAATGGCAGGGAGAAAACAATTCATTCGCTGGGCATTGATGGATGACCGCGTGGTGGAGTGCCCCAACTTCCCCGGTGATTCATCAGGCTTTCAGGCTATTGAAGAATATGTCAAAGCCGATACCCGCCGCGTGGATGTGGGCATAGCCTACATTCAGGCAGTTCCGCTGAAACGGTTATTTGATGAAGTAGTGACTTTGGTTAAAAAAGACCCGCTCGCGTTGCTTTGCGACCGGGAAGATTGTGAGAGATGTGTTGCAGTGAGAGTTCTGCAGGGATAAAACTTGCCATCTCGCCCCGCTTCCTGGCAGTATGAACAACATTCATGCCTTCAGATGACCGCCAGGGCCGCTCTCTAATTATTGAAACGCAATTTCCTCTATGCGCCAGCTCTCCTCCCCCATGAGCTTCTTCAGGCGCTCAAGCATCTTGGGGCAGACCAGCGTTGTATCATTGGGGAAATCGATCAGGTGTCCCTTGCCATTCTCAAAGATTTGGAAAGTGAAACGGTCGCGCCCGTTAAAGGAAATTAGCGTACCGTAGATCGCCCTGATACGGCGTTTGTCCCGCTCCCTGTCGCCCGTCGAGTGCAGTAGCACCGTGACCTGTTGCGGCGAATGTTCCTTATCCTGCTCCGCCTGTGCAAGCGGAACATATATCGACGGGGGGATGTGAACAACTTCGGTTGAGATAGCAGCTACAGGCTGGACTGCAAGCGTTTCATGCCTAGCTTCTGCCTGCTCCCGTTTCGTGTGCTCTACCTCAACTTCAGGCACCATTTCTGTTTCTCTTGCTGGGAGGGAGACCAAAGCACGCGGCTCCCTGACAGGTTTATTTTCAACTTTTGGCGCCATCCTGGCTTGCGAAGCCCTGTCGAAAGGCTCTGGGCGCGCGGCCATCTCCGCGTTTTCAAACGAAGGCTGCCATTCAGAATCCCAGCCCGTTGGGAAGTTATCAGGCGGAGGCGGCATATCATCCCATTCCTCTTCCGTGCCTCCAGAGTAAGGAGAGACTTGCTGTTCAGCGTAAGCCGCGGGCCTCTCTGCAATTTGTCCCATCGAAGGCGGGGTATTTGACTGAGTGGGAATGTTCTTCTGTAGAGAACCGTTCGGCCCGGTCTGCTGAGTCGCTGGCGAAACGGAATCAAGCTCCGGCTTGTCCGAAGAGAGAGGCGCCTGGATCGTGCCGGACATCGTCGAAGTGACCAACGGTTCGAGTATGGTGATCTCAGTTCGAATCGTATCCACTAAAATCTTCGGTGGCGTACTGTTTGTATCCACTTTGCCTTCGACGATGATGATCTGACCCACCGTAAGCTGCTCACGTGTCTGCTCCCATGTACGCGGGAAAAGCACAAGTTCAATATTGCCCTGAATATCTTCGAGTGTGACAAAGCCCATCGGCTTGTTGGACTTGGTCGTATATGGACGTACAACTGTGACCAAACCTGCCACGCGTACTTTCTCTTCGTGCTGCGCTTCACCCAGTTGACCCGAGAAGTAACTGACGATCTTTGTGAAGGTTTGCTGATACTGCGTGAGCGGATGATCGGAGATATACAGGCCGATGAGTTCGCGCTCCCAGTTGAGCATCTCACGCTTATCCACGTTGTTGACATCCGGAAGACGGATCTCATCGATAACGCCAGTCGCTGCACCAAAGAGACTCAGCTGTCCGGCTTGCGCGGCACGGAAATGATTGCTGCTAATCGATATGACGCGATCCAGCGAGGCTAGCAGCGCAGCGCGGTTGCCAAACGCATCCATCGCGCCGACCTTGATCAGACATTCAAGCGCGCGCTTGCCAACCGCGCGCAAGTCCACGCGGCGCGCAAAGTCATTGAGATCTTTGAATGTACCGTTCAGCTCCCGTTCTTGCAGGATCAGTTCGACCGCGCCTTGACCGACATTTTTAATCGCCCCCAACCCAAAGCGGATATTAGGCTTGTTATCAATGTCTTCAATCTCAAAATCCCAACCCGACGCATTAATCTCAGGGGCAAGCACACGAACGCCCATGCTGCGCGCCTCGGAAACATACCAGGCCACTTTTTCTGTAATGCTCGCATTTGCAGAAAGGAGGGCTGCCATGTACTCGGCAGGATAATGCGACTTGAGATAGGCTGTTTGAACCGCGATCACGCCATAATCTGCCGCATGACTCTTATTAAATCCATAGCGCGCGAATTCTTCCCAGTCACTGTAAATGGCTTCGGCAATATCCTTTGCCATCCCCTGTTTTACCGCGCCGTGAACAAATTTCTTGCGATGCTTCTCGATATCCTCTTTCTTCTTCTTCGAGATCGCTTTACGCAACTCATCCGACTCGGAGGGTGTGTAGCCTGCCAGCTCGACTGCGGCGCGCATGAGCTGTTCCTGATAGACAGGAATGCCGAACGTATCCTGAAAAATAGGTTCCAGCGCAGGATGACGATACTCAACTTCCGCCTGGCCGTGCATGCGTGCGATGTAATCAGGGATGAACGCCATCGGGCCCGGACGATACAGTGCCACCATGGCGATGATGTTGTCCAGCGTCTTCGGTTTCATCTGGACTAGCCAGCGTGTCATTCCGCCGCCTTCCACCTGGAAGACGCCCGCCGTATGTCCGTTGCCCATTAACTCGAAGGATTTGGGGTCATCCAACGGAATATTGTCCAGATCGAATTTGATGCCATGCCGCTTCTCGATCATCTCGCAGGCTTTTGCCATGACGCTCAACGTGATGAGCCCCAGGAAATCCACTTTCAACATGCCAAGCGAATCGAGAATGCCCATTTCAAATTGCGTAACCGTCTTGATGGGAGTTTCTTCCGAATTTGATGTCGGGCGATGCAACGGCAAATATTCAAGGATCGGTTTGTCGGAGATCACCACACCTGCGGCATGGGTCCCCGCATTACGAACCGTGCCTTCCATCTTGGCGGCAGTATCGATCAGCTCGCGCAAATAAGACTCGCCACTGTCGTAAATCCGTTTGAACTCAGGCACTGCCATTGCGTCATGCATGGTGGTCTGTCTGCCTGAAACGAACGGCACAAGTTTTGCGACACGATCCACTTCGGGCAGCGGGATATCCATCACACGCGCAACGTCACGCAGGGCGGCTTTCGTTCCCATCGTGCCAAACGTGATGATCTGCGCGACCTTATCACTTCCGTATTTGCGCGTGCAATATTCGAGCATCTCTGCGCGGCGGTCATCGCGGAAATCAAGGTCTATATCAGGCATCGAGATGCGGCCCGGGTTCAGGAACCGTTCGAACAACAGATCATGCTGGAGCGGATCCACAAGTGTGATCTCCAATACGTATGCCACAATTGAACCCGCGGCGGAACCCCGCGCGTTGTACCAAATCCCGTTCTCGCGCGCGTGACGGCACAAGTCCCATACGATCAGGAAGTAGGCGTCGAATCCCATCTTGTGGACGATGCCGAACTCATAATCGATTCTTTCCCGGACCTGTGGGCTGGCCGCGCGCTCTCCGTAGCGTTTTCTCGCGCCTTCTTCGCACAGATAGCGGAGATAGGTTTCGGCTGTGAACCCCTCAGGGACCGGGAAATCAGGCAGGTGATAGCCTTTGAAGCTCAAGTCCACATTGCAACGTTCGGCAATGAGCAACGTATTGTTTAGTGCCTCGGGCACCTCTGCAAAGAGTTGACTCATCTCCTGGGGCGTGCGGAGATAGTAGGAGTCGTCAGTCATACGCATGCGGTCGGGTTCGGAGAGAAGCGACTGGGTCTGAATGGCAAGCAAAATATCCTGCAGGCGCGCATCATCCTGGTTGATATAGTGAACGTCGTTCGTCGCAACATATTTGGCTGAATAGCGCGCGCCCATCTCGACCAGCTTGCGATTCAAGTCCGTGATCTCTTTGATGTTATGTTGCTGCAGTTCGACGAAGAAACGGTCTGGGCCAAAGACATCGTAATACCAGTTCATGCGCCGCACGGCTTCTTCCGGTTTATCATCCAGCAATGCACGCGGGATTTCTGCGGACATACATCCAGACGTGCAAATAATCCCTTCGGAGTGAGCCGCTAGAAAGTCCCGGTCGATGCGGGGATAATAGTAAAAGCCGTCGAGTTGTGCAGCAGACGAAATCTTGAGCAGGTTTTTGTAGCCTGTTTCATTTTCCGCAAGCAAAAGCAGGTGTGAGGAGGTCCGGTCGAGTTTGGAGTCACGGTCTTGCATCCTGCGTGCCGAGAGATAGGCCTCCACTCCGATGATCGGCTTGACCCCCGCATCTATCGCCGCCTTGTAAAAGTCTATTACCCCAAACATCGTCCCGTGGTCGGTGATCGCCACGGCGGGCATATCCAGCTCCTTCACGCGTTTGACAAGCTTCTTGATATTCGAGAAACCGTCAAGCAGGGAGTATTCGGTGTGAACGTGGAGATGTGCGAAGGACATGGGCTAAAGCGATTATAGCACGCATGTTCAAGAATGAAGTTGGCGGGAGGCTTAAAAAATTGAAGCCTTGAACTCTAACTGAGAACCGACAGCTCATCGTTTCGAATTAGCTGACAGCTCATCGTAGCGGTTTTGGACCTTAACAACCGACAGGTCATCGTAGGGCTTTGTGAGGTTGCAACCATCATCCTGGCGTATAGTTTCCTTGTGGTAATCGTCGGCAGAAAGGATAAGGAAACCATGCGGAACGAACTCTCGGATCGCCAACAAGCAATTCGCATGCGGTTGGCAGGAGAAACGATCGCCACGATCTATCGTGTCTTGCGCCGTTCGGATGCGTGGGTGCGGAAATGGTGGCATCGCTATCTGAATGCAGGCGGCGAAGGTCTGTATGACTTGAGCCGTGCGCACCATGCAGTTGTCGATCGCACGCCACCACACATTGAGCGAGCGGTTCTGTCTATTCGGCGGCGGTTGGTGGCCCATGCAACGCCGCAAACGCGCTATGCCTACATTGGCGCTGCGACCATTCGGGAAGAACTCCAGAGTTTGGGGTTCACACCCATCCCGACGCTGCGCACGATTGAACGCATCCTGCAACGGCACAACCAGACCAGTCCACCGCTTCGACTGGCGCCACGGTTGCCACGCAGCAGTTACCCTGGGCCACAGGCGCATGACACCAACCAAGTCCATCAGGTAGATTTAGTCGGTCCTCGCTACCTCAAAGGCGACAAGACCAAATACTACTTCTACCTGTGCAAAGACGCCTTCGACCAGGCCGTGTATGCCGAATTTCACGCGGGCAACGATATGGCTCAGGTCTTGACCTTCCTGATTCATGCCTGGCAGCGTCTGGGATTGCCGCGCCTGGCGCAGTTCGACAATGGCCGTCAGTTCTACGGGCCGGGACGCTATGCCCGTTCGCTCAACCGCGTCATCCGCCTGGTCTTGCGTCTGGGCGTGGAACCCGTGTTCATCCCCGAAGCCAGTCCCCAACGAAATGGCTCGGTGGAAAACTTCAACGGCTGGTTTCAGCCTTTGTTGCTGCAACGTCCCTTCACCCGCGTCGCCGATGTGCGCCGCGAACTTCGGCGACTACTGCTGGCGACCAACGATCAACACGTACACCAAAGCCTGGGTTTTCGGACCCCGACCCAATACCGACGAGGTAAGCGCATCCAGAAACTACCCGCTCACTTCTCGCTCGACC
>DASWKT010000251.1:0-4698 GCA_036396515.1 Anaerolineales bacterium
TCCTGCATCATCCGCGCTGAAGCCTTCCACATGACCACGTTTGGCCGCGCCGTATAAAGCCAGAACATTCCACATCGCGCCGCCGCTGGTTTTGGGATTCGGGGTCAGGATCTCCAGGTCTGGCTGGGCAAGATCAGCCCAATCCTGAATGTCCTTTGGGTTGCCCTCGCGCACGGCAAATGCTACAGCCGAGGTGCTGACCATCCCACCAAAGAGTTCACTGCGCCAGTCATGAGTGATCAACTTAGTAGCCGTGTAAAAATAACTTCCGCACTTTAACAACCGATCTCAGAAGCAGCCATAGCGGGGCGTGGGTGAATGGTATAGTTCCAGTTTGGACAGGTTGCATGGCGGATCAAGTTTAGAGATTGCATGGCTTCATCGGTGACTTTCAGGCCGCGTGCGTAGAGCTTCTCGACCAGAAACGCCGATACTTGCAATCCGGTCTGGGTGGTTGTGCCGCGGATACAAGCCAGCATGGTTTCAAAGGTGCGCAATGGCTTGGCCGCCCAATTGATGCTGATGGGAGCGAATAGGCGATGTTCGATGGGATTCCACTTGGAAGCGCCTGTTGGATAATGACCAACCATGACTGTCAATCCCAAAGCATCCGCCAATTTCTCCTGAAGTTGTGCCTTCCACAAGCGCGAACGATAGCCGTTGCTGCCGCCGCAATCACAGAGTGCCAACAGGCAGGGCGCATTGGGGAACTCGACGCACCCAAACGCCTGCCACCAGCTGGAAAACATGTCGACCGCAAACTCAGCTGTGTCTGCCGACTGACCCACATACACATAGCCGCGATTGTGGTTCACATCGTAAATTCCATAGGGCACGGCGCGGCCTTGCGCCTCGGTTTCAAAGTCGTGATCCTTGACGATTTCGGCTTCCAGGCACCAGGCTTGACCCGCATTCTTGAAATTGCCAATCAACTCCTTCTTTTTGGCATCCAGACTAACAATCGGCCAGCCCAGGCTCAGAAAGAGGCGCGTTTGCGCTTCAAGATACTCGAATTGCGTGTTGCGGTCTGGATGTTGTGAGCCAGCCCGTCGTTTGACATTGGCCTTGAGCGAGTATTTCAGATCTTTCAGCAAACGACCAACCGTTTTGGGACCAACCCCATGTCCCTGGTCTTTCAGTTTCTCGCTCAAATGCCGCAAACTACTGCGCACCCATTTCTCAGCGTTCATGGGATTGCCAGCCGTTTCGGGTTCAACCATCTTCTGCAAAACATTGATTACAGCCGGGTCTTTTTTTCGACCCGTTGACGACCACCACCACTTAGGCGAACCTGGGTAGCTGGTCGATCCGCTAAACCTTGCTCTATTTCCTGTTGCCCGCGTTGGATGGTCTTTTCGTCCAGGCCCGTGATTTGGGAGAGCAAACGGACTCCCCCATGTCCCAGGCGGTTGGCTTCCACCGCCACATACCAGCGGCGTTGTTGTTCATCCAAACGGCTCAACAGCAAGTTCATCTGCTGATGCAAGGGCTTGTCCGGATGTTCTTCCTCTTGCAAGCAATGAGCGCACTGACAGAGATGAATTCCTGAGATCGGCATCGAGTGTCCTTATGACGATTGTGGTTTTTTGCCATCCAATTCTACTTGCCTTTCCGTTCCCGTTCTCAAAAAACGGAAGTTGTTTTTACACAGGTCCTAGGAGGCGAATGTTATAATCCCGCGCATCATTTCGCAAGGAGACAGATATGGCTTACACTAACGTGAAGGTCCCCGAAGGCGGGGCAAAGATCGGCATTAATGACGGAAGATTACAAGTTCCCGAAAATCCCATTATTCCATTCGTTGAAGGCGATGGTACCGGCCGCGACATCTGGCGCGCGTCGGTGCGTGTGTTCGATGCCGCGGTGGAAAAGGCGTACGGCGGCAAACGTAAGATCCACTGGATGGAAGTATACGCAGGTGAAAAATCATTCAAGATGTTCCAGAACTGGCTTCCCGATGAGACGACCGAGGCCTTCAAGGAGTTTTTGGTGGGGATCAAAGGCCCGCTCACGACCCCGATCGGTGGCGGCATCCGATCGTTGAACGTTGCCCTGCGCAAGATTTTGGATCTGTATGTCTGCCAGCGACCAGTGCGCTATTACAACGGTGTGCCCTCGCCTGTGAAGCACCCTGAATATGTGGATATGGTCATCTTCCGCGAGAATACGGAAGACATTTATACTGGGATCGAGTTCCAGTATGGGACAGAGGAAAACAAAAAATTCAAAGAAATATTCCAGGAGGCCTTCCCGAAGGAATACGCCAAAATCCGTTTTCCTGATACTGCGGGCATTGGTCTTAAACCTGTTTCGGTGGAAGGAACTGAACGTCTCGTGCGCGCAGCGATCCAATGGGCACTGACTAATAAACGCAAAAGCGTGAACCTTGTCCATAAGGGCAATATCATGAAGTTCACGGAAGGCGCGTTCAAGGATTGGGGTTACGCCGTGGGCAAGCGTGAGTTCCGTAATGAAGTGGTCACCGAGCGCGAAACCTGGATCCTGGGAAACAAAGAGAAGAATCCAAATTTGAGCACTGAAGAAAACGCCAGGATGATCGACCCCGGTTTCGAGATGATGTCCCCTGCACAGCAGGGTGAGATCAAAGCCGAAGTGGAGGAAGCATTGAAATTATGGGACACGCACGGCGATGGTAAGTGGAAGAGCAAACTCCTGCTCAAAGATTCAATTGCAGACGTGACACTCCAATTCGTGATCATCCGTCCGAAGGACTATGATGTGATCGCCACAATGAACCTGAACGGCGATTATCTCTCCGATGCGCTTGCCGCGCAGGTGGGTGGGATTGGGATCGCGCCGGGCGCGAACATCAACTATGTGACGGGTCACGCCATCTTCGAAGCGACTCACGGCACAGCACCAAAGTATGCCGACCTTGACAAGGTCAACCCCGGCTCGGTCATTCTCTCGGGCGAAATGATGTTCCGCTACATGGGCTGGACAGAAGCCGCGGACCTGATCGTTAAAGGCATGGAAGGCGCGGTCGCGGCGAAGACAGTCACTTATGATTTCGCCCGCCTGATGGAAGGCGCGACCGAAGTGAAGTGTTCAGAGTTCGCAGATGCGATTATCAAAGATATGTAACCACTGTAGTCAGTTTTACCAAATAACAACCCCTGCTCAGTTAAGACTTGCGAGGAACGAGTTACCACAAAGAAAAAGTCGGGATACTACTATCCCGACTTTTCGATCCCAGATGTGCTCAACTAATTTGTAACAGTGATCCCAAGGAACATCCCATCCTCATAGTGCCGCCTGATCAGGCAGGAAAATTCCAGCAGCTGTCCCGCAGCATCTTCGGGGAAGGTATATTCCACGGTGACGCTCGCACCAGCGCCGAGTTGCTCCTGGGGCACAGCCAACAGCGCACCCGCCAGCGCGGCATTCAGGCTACCCGCTACTGAGACGGGTTTACTGATATTGAAATTGTGAGCATGGCGGCCCGTATTAGTAACCACAAACGTGTATGGCACACCAACTTGAAAGTCTATCTGCGAGGCATCGATTGTATTATCTGCCAATGTGATATCCACTTGTGTACCACCTCCTGCCGGAGCGGTTTCCACAGAAATTGATTGAGTAGGAACTGCTTCTGTGGCGGCAGGCTGAGTAGACGGAATCTCTGTCGCAGGTGCTTGAGTCGCTGCAGGGGCCGGACTGCCACAGGCTGTTACCAGTAACGTAACCAGCATAATTACTGAAAGCAGGGTAAATCGTTTCATTTTTTTCTCTTCTCCTAAATTTGTTATACAACTCATGATAAGACTGAATTTATTTTCTTTACCCTCTACGCAATTCTCTAATCTGTTGCTAACAAAAAAGCCGTCCCCGTCGAGACGACTCTTTGGATTCTGACTGAACTAGGGTGTTGGCGTTGGTGTAACGAATAGTTTCGCCGCATCTTCCGCGGTCTTTGGCATCCCGTTCATGACCCAGCGGATGAACACATCAACCACGTTTGGTTTGAGGGCGCGGCTGGGCGGCATGACGCCAATCAGTTCTTCATCAGGTTTCTCAGGATCCATGATGGGTGTTTCCTGGACCACCTGCAACAGATAACTATTCATGTCACCCGCACTGATGTTGTGTTCAACATTATCGCCAGTTGTAAGTATCTCTTCATAAGTAGTCATCAGGTAATTATTGTTCTCTTTGCCTTCACGATGACAAGAGACACAGTAGCGCTTCACAATCGGTTGGATGTGAACCTCATAGGATGGCACTTCTCCTTCAGCCAGTGCCGGGAACAAGGGCTTCAATGCCTCGGCAGGAATTTCAAAACGATCATCCCACATGTAGCGCATGAATGTCACAATGTAATCAATCTCACTTTTCGAAAGTTCACCGCCGTATGTTTTGCCGAACGGCGGCATGCCTGCGTTCGGGCGTCCATAGGCAATGACTTCGTACATCGCGGAATCGGTAATTGTGTACAAGACATCACGGCTGTTAATGGGTGTGATCTCTTCGCCTTCCAAACCTTCCACACCTTCGATCACAGCGACGGAACCATCGTCACCGTGACATTCCACACAATGGACGGAGTATAAATCCTGTCCCGCGAAGATCTGATCGACCAATGTTGAGGCGACCTCGACCTCTTCAGGCTTGGGATACGCGGCCGCGCGCGCGCCGACCACGACCGTCATCGCAACCATCGCAAAAGAACCGGCTGCC
>DASWKT010000252.1:0-5879 GCA_036396515.1 Anaerolineales bacterium
GCCACAGGTCTGCGCCTGCGAGCATGGAGATTTTTTCTTCGAGAGCCATTTGCCCTAGAAGTTCGTCAATGCGAGACATGGTTCCTCCGAAAGGATAGTGGATAGATACTTGCACCGCACGCGCACCCCCTGGCACCACCCGTGATTTGCTTAGCAAATCAGGCAGGTGTGCCCGGGCGTGGTCTCCAACCATGCCGGGGAGTGCAGGCGTGGAGGAGGAAAGTCGCCTCTCCCTCATCCCAGCCCTCTCCCGCAGGGAGCGGGGGTTATAGTTCCGCGAAGGTGATCAAACGGATTCCGTTCGCTTGAATAGCTTCTCTGATCGATGGATCGGTCAGGATTTTCAGTTCTCTTTCACGTTGTTTGTTATAAACAGACTCTTTTTCAAATGCGTCATCCACATAGCCAGGATGGCACATGATCTCAGTTGTACCCTCGTCTAGCTCGTTGATAAGGCGCATAAGTTTCTCTTGCGTTGCGCCCTCATCGTAGAAATCCACAAGAAAAGTGTCAGGCCGGCGCGGATTGAATTCCTTCAGAAGAGTTGGGATATGCTTGTGTGTTTCTTCCAACTCAGATGAAATATCCTGCGTGAACGGGAATCGAATCGCGCAGTCATATTCCTTAGCCAGCTCCAGCATCCCGCGGAATAACTGGGGAGCGAAATAAGAGGAGTGGTGATGCGAATCGAGATGGGTCGGCTTGTGACCGGCTGCCTGAATAAAGGCTTCGATCTGGGCACGCCATTCCACTTTGACTTCCTCTACGTTGAAATCAGGAACGCGTTCCATGAATGTATCGAGCTTGAAAAAACCCCCATTTTCATCTGTGATGGAGGCGAAGCGAGTCGCCTCACGCCTAACGATAGGTCTGCCCATCGTTAGAACGAGATGGACTCCCAATCCCAGATCTGGCGTCTCCTGCAATGCAATGGCGACATCCTGTGCGGTAGTAGGAATGTTCATCATGCAGGTGGTGGATGTCACCACACCGCGCAGGTGTGCCTCGCGGATACCGCGGGAAATCTCGGGCGTCCGTCCATAATCATCTGAATTGATGATGAGTCGTTTCATGCCTATCCTTTTTTATTCCGGCAGTGTTCCAGCCAGCCTGAAGAGGCAGATTGCCGGCCAGCCGCGTTAAGCAGCAGCTGAGGCAACTCCTTCCAAATATTGGGCGAAGAAATCGAGCAGGAAAGGTTGAGTTATCTCACTTTGAATATGTATCATAGACTGAGTGAACCTTGAATGCTGCCCGAGCCTTGGCCAAGTCCCATCCGGCCGGCAGGGGAACTGTGACGATGATAGCTTTTTGGGCAGGCAGATCAAAATAGTTATCACTGAAGATCACATCCGCAGGGGTCAGGCTGCACTCCACTAGACGGGCCAGTGAGCGTGCTGACAGTTCGATGGTAAGCAGTCCTTCCTCCAGGGTCATATTGCAATTGATCTGCGGGTCTGTCAACGACAGGTGTTTGGTAGGGACAAAGAAGGATGTTTGTCGGGACAGACACTTCTCTCCCTGCCATAATTCGGCCACAAACACCAGTTCCCTGCGTGTGTCATCATTCAGAAATTTCGAAAAATTGAAGCTTTCGACAGCTGTGACTCCAGATGGTTCCACTTGAGCCGCTTTCTCACCAGAAGCCAGCAACTTACCATCCAGTGTTTCCAGGGACCAACGTACCGAGCCCTGCCACTCTTCACGCAAGTCACTGCTAATGAAGATCGAGTGGCAAGGAGGATCATCTTCGATCGAAAGCATCAGAGGCGCATAAAAGCGGCGCGCGGCATAATGCAACGCTTTCCAGCGGCCAAAATAATCTAGGCTGGACCACGAAGCCACCGGCCAGCAGTCGTTCAACTGCCAGTAAAGCGTGCCCGATACGCGCCGGGTATGTCTGCGCCAGTGTTCCACTCCATAGCGAATACCCTCGGCCTGTAGAACCAGGCTGAGATACACTAGCGATTCAAAATCTTTGGGCAGGCGGAAGGTATCCAGCATCTGTCCGACCATCAGCGAGTTCCCGCTGGCGTTCTTTTGATGCTGCTCCATAATATAGGAGGTCATGTTCCAATCGGGCTCTGCTGCATATGTGCGAATGGTCTCCAGAGGAGGCAGAGCTTGAAAACCAAATTCACTCATGAAGCGCGGGTATTGGTTCCTGTAGGCTGTGAACGGTTTACGCCCATGCCAGACATCCCAATAATGAGCGTCACCTTGAATCTGACCGTTGGGATTCTCGAATGGCGTATTCGAGGAGGGTGAGCTCGGCCAGTAGGCATGCTCAGGATCTTCTGCCGCACACCATTCAACTAGTGTGTGGTGGAAAAAGCGATCATAAGCTGCTTTCAAGTCCTGAAGCTCAGGCTTGTTCCAGTTCCACTCGACCCAGCCCTGTTCCATCTCATTGTTACCACACCACAATGCCAGACAGGCGCGGTGCCGCAGGCGCCGGATGTTTTCAACCACTTCGACATGTACGTTTTCAACAAATTCAGGCTCATCAAGCGGGTAAATACTGCAAGAGAAGATAAAATCCTGCCAGACTAAAATTCCATAACGATCGCAAAGATCGTAAAAGCGCTCATCTTCATAAAAACCACCGCCCCACACGCGCAGCATATTCTGGTGTGTTTCGGCTGCAGAACGGATCAGTCCCTCCAAGGTAGCCTCGGTAATACGCGTGGGGAAGGAATCCGCCGGGATCCAATCGGAACCTTTGACAAAAAATGGTTGGCCGTTGACCACAAAAGTAAACGAGCGTCCCCATTCGTCCGGCTCCTGCCGTAACTCGATCGTGCGCAAACCGAGTTGATATTCCTTCTCATCGAGGACTGTATCAGACTGGTTCAGTTTTACCTGGACACTGTAGAGAGGTTGGTCTCCCAAACCGTTTGGCCACCAAAGGAGTGGATTCTCGATCCCCAACGAGAGGCGGTTATCAGTCTCAGATTCCAACACAGCGCTGATTGTGCGCGTTGCACCGTCTGGCGCAGTCAGCTGCAGAAGGGCCGAAAGCCCAGGTGTCCAATTTTCCAGCTGCAGGCGTGCCTCTACCCTAACCACACCATCGTTATGAAACTGGCGCAAGTGAACTTCTGAAAGGCGGGCAGAATCAAACGCCTCCAGGCGGATGTCTTTCCAGATGCCGACCGGTGGCAGTTGAGGACCCCAATCCCACCCAAATTGGCACGGTGCCTTGCGGACATGCGGACCACCGCTGATGGCCTGCGAAACACCGGACAGAGCACGAACAGCTTGTTTTTGAGCGGCATACCTCACGACTGACTCAAAATAAATCCGCAGCTCATTCCCTTGCGCCTTGAGCAGAGATTTCACATCCCAGCGATATTGGCGGAACATATTCGCTGCAGATCCCAATGGCTGGCCATTGAGCGTCAAAGAAGCAAGCGTATCCAGTCCATCGCAAACCAGCCAGATGTGCTCACGCTCTAAAACCACGGGATGGACATCAAATGAACAGCTATACTCCCAATCGCTCTGCGAAACCCATGCGACACGTCTCTCGTTGGCTCCTACAAATGGATCAGGGATGCAGCCCAAGGCCAATAAATCGGTATGAACACCGCCCGGAACACTGGCGGACAGCCATTGCCCCGTTCCAAACTGGCGAAACTGCCAGGCTCCTGTCAAAGATTGTCTCAGCATACTGCTTTCCTAGATGAACTATCAGATCTTATTTACATTCACTTGAACCCACACTCAAGGGGAATGCATTACACAGTTGAGAGATCCCATTCTTCATGAATCTTTGGAACATCATTGAGCAAGCGTTGGGTGTAAGGCTCTTTCGGATGCAGAATCACCTCATCTGCAGATCCGCTTTCAACAAGTTTTCCATGCTCCATAATGTATACGCTGTCAGAAACATAGTACGCCAGGCCAATATCATGGGTGATGAAAATAATCGTCATCCCAATTTCCTTACGTAATTGCATCAACATATCCAGGATGGTCGCGCGTGAACAGGCATCGATCATCGAGGTAGGTTCATCAGCCAGCAGGATCTTAGGCTTCAGCAGGAAGATACGGGCGATCATCAAGCGCTGCATCTGTCCGCCGGAAAGCTCAAAAGGATACTTGTTGGTCAATTCATCGAACTTCAAGTTGACAAAGCTACACGCCTCTGCCATCAATTCCACTTTTCTCGCATGCGGAAGCTTTCGACCGCCGCGCATGCGAATACAATCCAAAAGCACGGCATCGATCTTATAAAACATATTATATGAAGAGAACGGGTCCTGAAAGATCGCCTGAATATTCTTCCAGTATTCCTGTTTTTTTCTATGAGTACTGATATCGCGCTTTGTTCCCTGGAAGTAAACTTCACCCTCAGTCTCATTGATCAATCCCAAAAGGATCTTCGCCAAGGTGGTCTTTCCGCTGCCTGATTCGCCCACGATCGAGACGACTTCGCCCTCATAGAGATTCATATCCACATGATCAACGGCGACAGTTTTCTGGCGGCCAAACCCAAATACCTTGGTAAGACCAGATGTGCTCAGACATATTTTTTTTTCATCTGGCATTTTTATAAGCCTCCTTCGCATAGGCCTCTCTCAGCTCTTTTTCCGATAGGATACAGCGGTAGGCGCGGCCGCCACCCACATCATAAAGAGGGATAGAATGCAAGGTACATTCTGGTATAACGAATTTGCAGCGTGCGGCAAACCGGCAGCCAGCAGGTGGGTTTTTAAGATTGGGCGGTACCCCGGGGATGGCTGTCAGTTTGACATCCCGCAGGCCTTTTTCAGGCACAATGATCGAGCCCATCAGACCTTTGGAATAGGGATGGAGTGGGTCAAACACAGCTTCCTGTGCAGTGCCCTTCTCCACGATCTGCCCGGCGTACATGACCATAATATCGTCGGTCACGTTGTAAAGGAGCGGAAGCTCATGCGTGATGAAGATCATCGAACTGATTAGTCCAGTTTCCATTAGTTGCCGCAGCATCTTGATGACCATCTTCTGTGAAGTGACATCGAGTGCAGACGAAGGCTCATCCGCAATCAGCACTTTGGGTAAAAGTAACACAGATACCGCAATCACCGTGCGCTGTTTCATGCCGCCAGAAAGTTCAACGGGGTATTTTTGCAGTACATCCGCTGGAAGCCCCAGGTTTTCAAACAATATTCTGGCACGCTCGTAAATATCCTTCTTGGTGACATAAAGATCATGCTCTTGAATAACATCCTCAATAAAGTGGATGATCTTCTGGGTGGGGTTAAGAGCGTTCATCGCGGATTGGGGGATATAGGCAATCTGCGCCCCCAGAATCAATTTACGAACTTCATCAGGGTCCATCCCGGAAACAGTATGCCCATCGATGATGATCTCCCCACTCGTATAGTGCAGCGGAGGGAAGTAATAACCCATCAGGCTGAGCGCCAGGGTCGACTTTCCGCAGCCAGATTCTCCTGCAATCCCCAGTGATTTCCCTTCCTCGACCTTCAGGGAAACGTGGTCTACCGCGTAGACATCCTCCCGAAACCGGGTAATATATTTTGTTGTCAGTTCCTTGACCTCTAACATTGTATTTGCCATGTCGATCTCCTAGTCTCTCAATGCCGGGTTAAAGACCTGGTCGAGACCCGTATTCATCAAATTCAACGAGAACGCAATCAGAGCGATCACTACGATCACGGGGAAGTACGCCCACCACTTTCCCAGGAGCTGTGCCTGGTAGATCATCGCCCAATTCATCATCAAACCCAACGTTGGCACTTCGGTGGTTCTAGGCCCCAACCCAAGGATCGATAACCCGGCCTCCGCCAGGATCCCCGAGGAAATTTGCAGGATCAGCGCCATGATCACGTAAGAAGCGATGTAAGGCAGAATATCGGCGGTAATAATGT
>DASWKT010000253.1:0-4612 GCA_036396515.1 Anaerolineales bacterium
GTTTTACCAATCAGCAGTTACGCAGCCAATACCTCTCTAACAAATCCGCCCGTCAAGTCACACGCCTACTCAAACGCCTGCGCGTGCAGGGCGTGATCAAGAAAGGTGACAGACGTTACAAATACTATCTCACCGATTTTGGCCGTGAAACCACTTCTCTGGCTTTGAAATTACGGGCGATGGTCGTTATCCCACAACTCGCTTTCGCTTCGGTTTCTTAGCCTTGTCTTTCTTGCTTTTTGTGCAAGAATTTCATTGATACGGTACTAAATAGGACTTTTTGGATACTTATTGTGAATTTTATCACTACGAAAGGGTTTGTCAAGCCTCTCTTCCCATGGAAACAAATAGACTCTGACGGCTTTCAAGCCGTCAGAGTCTATGACATTCACAGTCTAATTTATCGCGTCGGGGCTGCGCGCAACCTTCTTACAAGAAAGATCACAGCGATTAAGGCGATAGCTATCACCGCCAGTCCAGGACCGCCGAATTCGTCCGCAATGCCTGTGGCGGGCAACGCAGTGGAGGTGGCGACGACCGTTTGGGTGGAAGCGGCAATCTGGGTAAATCCCGCGGCCAGTGTAGCTGTAGAAGGATTCGAGGTCGGCGAGGAGGTGGCTGTCGCTTCAGCGATGACAGGTGTGCTTGTAGGTGGAAGGGTATTTGTTGGCTGTGCCGTTTGCGTTTGGGCTTGCGCAATAGCAGTTTGAGATACTCCTGCCTGGATCGTCGACTGCTGTTGCGTAATTTGCACCTGAGCAGTCTGTTCGGCCTGTTGGGCAGAGTTATTCGAGAAGAAAAAATACCCGCCCAGGCAAAGGAGGGCAAGCAGGACAAGCAAACCAAGACCACCCGCCGCGATCAAAAAAGTGCGATTGTTCGATTCTTCAGGGGGGATATCGTCATCGTTTATATTATCATCATCATATGTTGTCATGGCGCATTCTCCTCATTATTGCATTTACCGCTTGTTTCGCAAGTGACTACGCTTTGGAAACAAAGTAAAAGCAGGAATTAAGCTCCTGGTTTAGTTATGCACGTCAGACATGCATGCGATACTCTGTAATCTATTATCCCACAACTTCCAAATTTACTAAAGGCACGAGCACAGTGTCGCCGTTTTCAAGCCTCACATCCGCTGCGGGCGCACGCAAGCCGCTTGGCAAAGCGCTCAGGCCGCGGCGCAGGTTTGATATCGTGCCAATCATTCCTACGTTTGGCGAACGACGCATGCGCACTGTTTGCCCCACTGTAAAAGTCTCATACGGATTCGGTTCAGCAGGTTCGGCTGAAACCGGCAAGGGGATGATCACTTCAGGTCGATTCCCGCCATAACGGTCAAAGTGCTCGGCATTCACGGTCACTTCGCGTTTATTATTGGTTGTCAAAAGTTTGAAGGCGGCCGAGTTCATTGGTATTGCGCCAAAGCCATCCAGCACCAGAATGGGATAGCGCATCTGATAGCCGGTTGAGATCAACGGTGAAAGCAAACTCGAAATGATCAGGCCACGCACCGGCAATTCTGCGGCCACGCGCAACGTGTCGGCATCGCGTACATGCCCGCCGAGGATGACGGAGCCGCGCATGCTCACATCAAGGTGATCTGCTGTAAGAACATCGTCCTGCTTCTCGAGGAGGCTGTTCATCAAGCCGTTGTCAATGCGGCCGTTCCCCCACACGCCCTGAATGAGCGCGCCTGCAGTGCGGATGATAACACCTCGTTCGGGGATCACCTGCGTCACGAGCCCGGGCAGACCCGCGCGCAGTTCAATACGTGTATCACCTACTTCCATCAATACCTGTCCGCCAGCAGAGACCATCACACGACCCGCACGCGGCGCGCGGATCGAACGCGGGAAGATGCCGCCGCTCTCTGCCACGAGCGCGCCCTGCATCACCCGATCGCCTTCCTTCACTTTCATCATCTTGTCGGCTGCATTTGCCGAAACGCCAAACGTCCGCGCCACATCCAACAGGACATGTTCGCGCGCGAAACTCGCTTCGGCAACCACATCAGTCGGGTTGACGCGTTGGTTGACATGCGCGGTCACCCTGCCGGAAACGGGCAGAAGGCGTTCGCGCACAATCGTTGCGAGAGGCAAAACATGCAGGACCGGTGCAAGCATATTAACCTCCCACCGCGTAGGCCCATCGCTTCATGATTTCGCGCCGCCGCACGGGATCGCTCGGAAGTGGAAGTGGACGTCCGCGTGCGTCGATGACTACTCCCAGCGCGCCGCCCGTCACCGGGACAACACCGCTTTTTCCCGGACCCAGGCCTGCGTCGGCGCGACGAAGCGGCTGCAAAGTTAGGCGCGCGTTCTGACCCGCCGGAAGGGGCAGGAGTTCTAATCCACCAAATTTAACTTCTGCGCGCGCTTCTGTCCCATCGTTGTAAGTCAGTTTTGCGCGCAGGACCTGATCGCCATAATTCGCAGATGCAATCACCGAGACAACCGTTCCCAGGCCAATGAAAGCGCCCGATTCAATCACCTGCACCGGCAAATAATGGTTGCGCGAGGAGGCAGCGCCAAGCAGGGGCAGTAGATTATTTTGATCGAGCAGAACCGGCATAATGCCAACCGGCTGGATCGCATCGAGCAATAACAACAGGCTTTGACCCAATGATGTCCCCTCACTCAACACACCACCGCCTGCGATGATCAGATCAAGGGCGGGCATCATATCAGCTCGTGTCGCCTGAGCGCTGGCAGGGAAATCCTTTTTTGCAGTCCGCACAGCCAGATATAAGGCCTGGCGCGCGATTGCCTGCGCGATCGCCTGTTCGTCCCGCGTAGCAGGGATCGAAGCAGGGTATAGAGACTTCTGGAATAAATACTCTCGCAAGGAATTCGGTGAGATATCGAGTTGCAGCCAGCGCATGATATCGTCTAGGGTGCTGTATTGCAGGATCCCAGCCAAATTCTCCCCCATCCCAAATTGCGGGTACACACCCAAGGTAAGCTCACCTGCAAACCCCGCGCTGATCGATGTAGCCGATGCTCCAATATTCACACATAACAGGCCGCGCCTAGATTCATACAGCTTGCTCAGAAAACGGATCATGCGTCCGCGTGCAAAAGCAGTCGGCAAGACACTCCCTGCCGCCCAAAGGTTGAGTTCATCTATGCCTTTGATCTGTCGTTCACGAAGTTTCATCACGAGTGAAGCCAGTTCAAAGCTCGCGGGTGCAAGGTCTTCTGTTTCGAGCGACGGGCGGACGTTGTAGCTGATCTGGAGTTTGCCCGCATGCCCTCCCAGTAATTCCTGAACATCACCTGCAAGCTTGTGGTTGCCTGCATACAGCACCATCGGGCGTTTTTCCATGGGCATCAGATAACAGGCAAGCCCAACCGCTTCCAGCATTTTTTGGATCGAACGCGACGCGCCGCCATCCGTGCCACCTGCCAGAAGGACGAGGTCGGGACGCAGACGGATTATGCTATCCATTTGTTGGTCTGGTCGGCGCTGATCGGACAGATCGAGCTTTTCCACAATCCGGCTGTATGTGGATTCCGCCAAACGCCGCACGCTCTGTAATGAAACATCTGAGAGCAGACCCACCACAACCGTCTTCACCACGGGGCCCGCGGAAACGGTCGCGACCACCGCATCCACGCCGGAACCGTCTGGCTGTGAAGGCGCAATCAAATTGTTATCGTGCGACCCGAGCAGTGTGGAGCCAAGGATGTTCTGCAAATTGGTAATGGCTCCGCGCACACCCATGCCTATATCTCTGAATGGCGCTTCTGCGGTCGAGGGAGCCTGTCCCGACGCGACGAAGCGATACTGTCCTTCAACTACATCGAACAGCACAGCCCGCGTCATCGCCGCGCCAACGTCAATGGCTAGTATGGATTCGTTTTGGACCAGCGATGCAGGCATAAGCTAGATACCAAAGAATTGTCTGAAGAAATTTATTATAAAGCTCAAGCGTTCGATCATGGCGGTCAGAGCCGACATATACACTCCGGCAAACAGCACCCCGAGCGTGATCGCGATAAAGATGCGTCCAACCCACGCGATCCACTCAAAAATGCGGTTGCGTCTGGGAGTTCCGTCCGCGGCGCGCTCTGCACTGAAATGGAAATACCCGAGTGTAAAAACAGTGCCAACGAGCATAACGGTCCCGTTGAGCAGACCAAAGAAGGCATCCGAAGTCGTCGCTGCAGAACGGAAGTCGAACGCATTCATCGCGGCCTGGACCTGCGGAATCAATGTCCCAAGCACTGCCCCGCCGAGGGCTGTCGCCGCCCCCACACCGACAAGGACAGCCATGGCAAAATTCCCGATCCAGGAAATGCGTGGTGTAAGTTTGGCAAGCAATGAGATGCTAAGAAACAGTGGAATAATAGTAAGCAATAATTGATTGGGATCCCCCGTCCTCAAGGGGTCTAATAATTTTGGAGCCAGCACCTGATAGCATACAACCGTGGCTGCATACCCGGAGGAAACACCGATGAAAATATAGACAGCAACGCGAAAGAGAGGGTTATCATCCAGCAAATAACTGAAGACCATCAGGGTGAAGATCAGACCAAAGATGGCGGAAAGAAGATCAATGGACATGCGTCTTATGCCTATTCAGCGCCAGCGCGGCGTGGACGAATTC
>DASWKT010000254.1:0-7278 GCA_036396515.1 Anaerolineales bacterium
TTGTTTTCGACTGTGTTCTTCAATCCACCGCCATCTACTAACGGCGTTTTCTTCACAAAGCGCACCATGGGTTGGACTGAATAAAATGGATACGATTTACCATCCACCAGCGCGACCAGGTCCGCGCCGCCCACGCCAAAGGCATCTACCTTGCCGTCGAGTTCCCTGTATTTCAGCGCGGCCGCTTCCATATCACCGTCTGTGCCAATCCGTTCGATGCTGACTTTTTCACCGAGCAGCGTGACTTCCACTGCCTTGTTGCGTTTTGATGATCCAATGCTGATGCTGACCGCTCTTTTCACGTGGGTGGCTCCTCGGACGAGATAACGTATTATATAACGGAATCAGCATGCGGCTGAGCCGGCATCGTCCTCACCGGGGGGAGTGTAAATCGGAATGTGGATCCTTTTCCCGCTTCGCTCCGGACCCAGATCCTGCCTCCGTGAAATTCGATGATTCGTTTCACCAGTGAGAGTCCGATGCCCGTTCCTTCAGATCTTGGATCCAGTTTATTGAACAGTCCGAAGACGCGCTCATGATGTTCTTCCAAAATTCCGATACCGTTATCACGGACGAAGAAGATCGGCATGCCGTTCTCTTCACCTTCCATGCCGATCTCAACCTGCGGATCCGTTTGGTTCCCCATGAACTTGATGGCATTATCCACAAGGTTTTGAATGACTTCCGCGAGACGCTGGCGATCACCATATAAATGCGGCATGCCACTTTGAACCAGCACCTTAACTCCGCGTTCCTGGATCTGCCCATGCAACAGATCAAGCACTCCATAAATCAATTCTTCGGAGTACACCTCCTGCGGTTCGTTCATGAGCCGACCGATACGTGAGAGTTCGAGCAAATCGTTCAATAGTTGCTGCATCTTATCCGTTGCATCTGCGATGCGCTGGATATCCTTCTTTAACCGATCCTGATTCCCTGAGAGAGCATCTTTTTCGAGATAGCCTAAAAAACCGCGGATCGTGAACAGGGGAGACTTGAGATCGTGTGAAACGGTGTATGTAAAACGCTCGAGTTCCGCGTTTTTGCTTTCCAGTGCGCTGATGAGATTCTTTCGTGCTCCTAGTTCCACTTGAAGGTCCGAGAAGAGTCGTGCGTTTTCCAGGGCAATGGCTACCTGGTTGGCATAGGTTACCGCAAGTTGCACATCTCTCTCAGAGAACTGGCCCACCCGATACCCATCCAATGCAATAATGCCTATCATGCTGCCTTTGACTTTTAAGGGAACTGCCAGCCATGAGTGAATCCTGTTGTGCGGAGGTTCATGGAAAGCCGGAACGCAAAGCTGAATGTCCTCATAGAGTGCGTAGGGAACTTTTTCCTGTAACACGGGATAAGCAGGTTCGTTCTCGTTTAACTCAAAGTGATTCTCCATCTCAGCTGTATTCAGTTCAAAGCCTCGTGCACTTACCATTTCGAGCGTATTCCCACTAATCAATTGGACAGAAGCACTATCAAAGTGGACCACTTTCTCCAGCTGTTCCAGGATGCGATCGATCGCTTCAGATTTATCAAGTGTCGCCGCCACAATTGCGGCGCTTTCACGCAGGGTTTCGGACTCGGCATTCTTTAATTCAAGCTCCGCAATCAATCTCCGGCGTTCCTCCAATTCGTTTTGCAGGTCTGAAAACAGACCTGCGTTTTCGAGAGCAATAGCCAGCTGATTGGCAAAGATGACAGCGAGTTCCGTATGATGTTCATTGAACTGATCTTTTCGCCTGCCGTCAAGGGCAATCAAGCCAATGATCCTCCCACGCGTTTTCAGTGGAATGGCAAGCCACGACTGAACATAGTTATGCGGGGGCTCTTGAAAATCCTGCAATTCTTCCTGGACATTGTTATTCAAAATGTATGGCAATTCACCAGTGATCAATGGAAATGCCGAGTTATCCTCATCAACAACCAACGTTGTCCCAGGGATTTCAATTTCGGGCGCCAGATCCACGCCTGCGATGATGTATTGCTCATTCCCCTCCACTCTCCATACCGAGGCTGTATCATAGGGGATGACACGCCGGATCTGATCAAGGATGCGCTGGATGATCTCGGAAAATTCAAATGTGCCGACGATGCTGGCAAGGCTTTCGTGCAGGGTCTCGGATTCTTTATTTTTGATCTCCAATTCATCGATGAGTTTTTCGCGTTCCTCTTCGACCCACTTACGCTGGGTAATGTCGCGGGCAACCGCCACCATGACGGTTTCCATTCCATAGCCTAACATGCGCGCGCTAACCTCGACTGGAAATATCGTCCCGTCCTTTCGTCGATATGCAGTTTCGAATAGTAGCCCGCCGGTTTCGCGTATCAGGGCAGTCCGTTCGCGCCAGATTTCCATGGTTGTAATGTGCTGGGCAATATTTATGACACCCAAATGGGAAAGTTCTTCACGGCTGTATCCGAGCCGTTCACAAGCCGTTCTGTTAAAATCAATATAGCGGCTGGTCTCAAGATCGATGATGAAAATGGCATCGTTGGATTCATCCATTACTTTTCGAAACTGAAGCAGATCCTCTTCTGCATGTTTGCGCTCATCAAGCTCGCGCTTAACACGGCGCAACGCATCCTCCAGCCTCTGATGCGCGAGAATGAAAAATGCTCCTGTCATGATGAAGAGAACACCATTAATGATCAGGTAGGCGTTACTGCTGTAATTGAATAGTTCCGGAAGCAAACTGTGAGAGTCTGCCTGAAGTAGTATCGCCCCATACAAAATGCTAAGTAATGCAGTGCCTACTGCAGCCTTCCAGCCGAGCAACAGCCCTGCCAGGAGGATCAAGGCAAAAAAGCCGCTGTAACTAGGTGCGCGCACACCGCCGCCAGTGAAAACGCTGATAACAAGAACCAAAAAAATGCCAGCTACCAGGGCGATGGACGCCGTCCGAACGTAACCTCGTCTCATCGCAAGCCATGTTGTCAAGATTACGATCAGGGCAAGCCCGATATATGGAAGACGTTCAGCCGATAAAAGAGGGATGCATAAGAGCGCCGCCACAAGGAAACTGAACGCAATCACATTAAGCAGGGATGCGCTGCGCGTCTTCTCTTCGTCATTTGCAAATACGGGCGGGGCAAGGTAATGCTTAATTCGCTTGAACACGTCTAAACCGGTTTGTGATCGTGTAATGGCCATGCGCAGACTGCCAGAATGAACCCCACACCAACAGGCATATGAGCAACGTATTTCATAGTAGCTTCCTCTGCGGGCGATTATATATCATGTCATTGCATGCAACCTTACAGAATACAGATTGCCATCGGGGTACATATACATGCAGAACTCTGCCTTGAATCAGACGATCCTGGCAAATCTTTACCTGTCTTACATTATTTACGGTTCGCAGGTGACCTTGAAATTTGCCTGGCCTATCAGAACATTTGGCAGGAGGGTGCGTATCTGAATCGAATAATCGTTGGCACTATTCACTTGAATGTATTCCTGAACCATCTTGGTCGCACCCTCTTCAAATAATAGATTTTTTTCGTCTGAAACGATGCCATTACTCGACTCCCACCGCCAAATGACAATGGCAGGCCCGTTGGTCGTGATCTGCGCGCTGACGATCACAGCTTGTGGAAAGGCAGTACAGGCGACATTCATGGCAGGCGGATCAACACTGACATCGATGCTGGTTACCATTATTTCCGGCGGATTTACCACCGGAAGCGACTCCACATTTCCCACCGTATCGGTGGCGCTGGCGGCAAGCCAGCAGGAAGTGGAGGGGTTGCTGGGATTCCTGACATACCACCATGACGAATCTAGGTTCCTGCCGATAATCTCGGCCTGCCTGCCCAGATTCAATGCCCCAGCGACAGCATAAGATGTCGCAGGACCAAAACGACAATTCACTGGCTGGTCTTTGGGCGACGCAAGAATAGTGCTGGGTGTGGAAGTAGGTGTAATGGTCGGAGGATCAAAAGTCAGCAGGGTTTCGATCGGGATAGGCGTTGGGGTAGAAATGCTTGATGTCGGCGTATCAAGCGTCGGCTGGATGGTAGGCTGAGGCGTCCCAGTTGGCTGATCTGTTGGCAGGTTGCATGATGACAATGCAAGGACAATTATCACAACAGCCGTACATAAGAAGGTTTTCATCCATTCATCCTTTTCAGGGGAAATCTTAATCCGTTGATCGACTTATGGCAATAGTCTTTCGGATATTCACTTCGATATTTCCTCAAAAATATTTGCTTCAATTGGACCTTGAGACTTCTCTGATTCAAGATATGTAATCCACGTTTCGCAGCCTGATGTCACACCGACGGTTTCTTAAGCAAGATTCATTGAAATCTAATCATTCGACATTATGATTTCAAGTGAGGAGAAAAAGGAGAAACGTCAATGAACAGATTTTGGAAATGGACGATCGGGATTCTAGGAATCCTGATTGTGCTGGCTATCCTGGCAATTCCTTTTGCACTGCATAAAAGGCTCGGTTTCAGTGCAGCGCGCGGCTTCGATAGGTGGCATGGTCCCATGATGCGAGATCATCACGAATTCGGATTGGACCGTTTCCATGCTCCAATGACGCACAGCCGCGGCTTTGGTCACTGGGGCGGTATCTTTTTCCTCTTCGGCGGGCTTTTGAAACTGGCCTCCTTCAGCGCAATGCTCTATGGAGCATACTGGCTTGGTAAACGTAATGCACGTGTGGTGCTTGACCCCGCGTCGAGTCCACCTGCGACTTTGCCAATGGATGAGTCTGAAGCAGGGCCTAAAGACACTTAATCCCAGATTACAAGGATAGGTTGGTACCTGTCCCTGTTCGCTTTACTGCCCGTTGCACAAATTTGCCAAGCTTTTCGGAAGAAATTACACGCAGAAATCAAATTTTTAGTTTAGGTACGCATCTCAGACATGCGTGCGGCACTCTATAAGTCAATGATTTATGGTAGAATCTTTTTTAGAACATTTATTCTGCTGCCAGACGAGAGGAGATGCTCATGAGCAAAAAGGTAATGGTCTTCGTAGGGACAAGCAAGGGCGGATTTATTTTCAACAGTAATGAAAAGCGTAAAAGATGGAAAGTCAGTGATATTCAATTTAAGAGTTGGAACGTGATGCACATACAGATGGACCCGCGTGATCAGCGTCTGCATGCAGCCACAAGTCACTTCGTCTATGGTCCCACCACTCATTATTCAGATGACTTTGGAAAGACATGGACACAGGCAAAGCATGTGCCTGTCCTCACGCGCCCGTCAAAATCCGGTAGACCTGCTGGCACAGTAGATGAAGCGTTCCGTTCTGAGGCTGGAGAGAACGTGGACGAGAATCCGGAGAAGATGATCAAGGTCTGGAACATCAAGCCCGGGCGCGAAAGCGAGCCGAATGTGTTGTATGCTGGCGCCCAGCCTGCTTCCTTGTTCATCTCCAAAGATCGCGGTGAAACCTGGACCTTGAATGAAAGTCTATATGATCACCCGCAACGCGGCGCCTGGAACCCCGGTGCTGGTGGTCTGTGCTTGCACACCATCCTGCTGGATCCAACGAATTCAAACCGAATGTATATCGCAGTCTCAGCTGCAGGCTGCTATCGTACCGATGACGGCGGGCTGACCTGGGCGCCCTACAACAAAAATGTCCGCGCTGATTTTATGCCGAATAAGTTCCCCGAGTTTGGGCAGTGTGTACATAAAATGGTGATGCATCCTTCAAATCCAATTTTGCTTTACCAACAGAATCATTGCGGCGTGTATCGCAGTGACAACGCAGGCGAAGATTGGATTGATATCGGTGAGGGAAGATTACCTTCCCGCTTTGGCTTCCCAATTGCTGTTCACCCTACTGACCCACGCACAGTCTATATTGCGCTTGAAGAGAGCGATGAATATCGCATGAGCGTGGACGGAAAATTTTCCGTGTGGCGTAGTCGCGATGCGGGCGAGTCATGGGAGAGAATGACAAAGGGCTTACCAGAGAAGGCCCATTTAGTCGTCCTGCGCGAAGCAATGGGGACAGATTCATTTGAAGATGCTGGCATTTACATCGGCACGAACACAGGTCAATTGTTCTACAGCCGGGATTCGGGTGATAGCTGGGATTTGATGGCAGATTTTCTGCCGCCCATCCAATCTGTCGAAGCGGCAGTGGTCTAGAATACAGGTGACAGTCACTTTTACTTAGCACTCCCGAAGCGAAGCATAGGGAGCCAAGTGACTGTCACCTTTGTTTTACGGCTGCAAACATGTAGGGATAGAATCGCTTAAGCCATCGGGGGTTTGGGTTGTCCCATTTTCATCATAAATCTTGACAAATCTTACCTCGGGGAATTGCTTGAGATTCAACAGGATCAGATCCGCGATGTTGAAATCCCGCTCAGCGGGCGCACAGGTTCCTTCGAGAAAGACGTGCGCGACGCCATCGCGAACTTCAAATCTGTCGTATCCTGTGAAACCGTTATAGAGGGCGATCCATCCAAACGTGAATCGTTCGGTCGCGCCAGGCCCTTTAAAGTATTCATCTAAAACATTGCCAATCACATTATTCGTGCGCACCCAGCGCACGCCTGCCACTTCAAAGGGTGGCGTATTGGCGTTGTAACGCGCCCGGTTCACAAAATACACATTGACTTTCACACACGACAGGGTGGCTGTGGGACGTCGCGTGTGTGTTGGAGTGGGAGTCCTTGTGGGTGTACGCGTGGTCGTCGGCGTGAAGGTTATGGTTGGAGATGGCGTAAAGAAGTCAGACAGGCAGAACGGTTCTGAATCGCTCAATCCAAGCGGGTTTTGTGTCTGTCCATTCTGATCATAGATCTTCACGAACCTGATTTCTGGGAATTGTTTGAGATTCAACGTGATCAGGTCAGCTATGTTGAAGTTCCTACCATTGGGTGCGCAGACGCCTGTGAGAAAGACATGCGCGACGCCATCGCGAATTTCCAGCCTGCTATACCCTGCAAAACCATTATAGAGGGCGATCCAGCCAAAGGAGAAACGCTCGGTCGCGCCTGGTCCCTTGAAGTAGTCATTGAGCGCAGCTTGAGGCAGCATATTGGAGCGCGCCCAGCGCCTGCCCTTCACTTCGAAAGGCGGCGTGTTTGCGTTGTAGCGCGCCCTGCTTACAAAGTAAACGTCGATCATTTTAAAGGATGGTGTGGTAGTCGGTGGCCGCGTACGCGTTGGAGTCCGTGTGCGCGACGGTGTGGCCGTAGCAGTTGGGGTGCGGGTTCGTGAAGGCGTAATCGTAAGAGTCGGTGTGCGCGTGCGGGAGGGTGTAACTGTCAGTGTTGGCGTACGAGTGAGCGTGGGTGTACGTGA
>DASWKT010000255.1:0-3663 GCA_036396515.1 Anaerolineales bacterium
GAACCGGTTGACAAACTGACAGTCCCGTCACTGTTGACACTCGCCGAGGCGCTGGATTTGCCGCCATAGTTATACCAAAAGCCGGCTGCCATCCCGCGTCCGCGATGCGGACCCTCGAGTGGCGCATTGTAATGCGGGGAAGTCTGCGCGGCTTCGAGCGTCTCCAAAAATCCAATCCGCTTATACACGGGACCATCCAGACGGCGGTCGCCCTCCTTCGCGCCATTCAACAACCGGAACTCGATGGGATCCATGCCAAGTTTTTCGCACAATTCGTCGATCACGGTTTCACATGCGAAAGCCGCGTTCGTTCCACCGGGCGCGCGGTACGCCGCAGTACGCGGCTTGCTGACCAAAACGTCATAGCCATCCACCAGCGCATTCTCGATTCGATACGGCGCAAACATCACCCCCATCCCCCCGCCGACCGGCGAACCGGGATACGCGCCGGCTTCGTATGCCAATGTCGCCTGCACGGCAGTAAGTTTGCCGTCACGGCTCGCGCCCATTTTTACTTTGATGTAAGAACCGGATGTCGGTCCCGTCGCGGCGAGAACATCACTGCGACTCATGGTCATCTTGACTGGGCGATGTCCACTCTTGCGCGAAAGCAGGGTTGCAACCGGTTCAAGATAAACACCGACCTTGCCGCCAAACCCGCCACCGATTTCCATTGGGATCACGCGAAGCTTTGAAATTGGAATCTCGAGAATCTCTGCGGTTTGTTCGCGCACTCCAAACGATCCCTGCGTGCTGCACCAGATGGTGATCTGTCCATCTGGGTTGTATTGCGCGGTTGCATTTTGCGGTTCGATGTATCCCTGGTGCACCATGGATGTAAAGAACTCGCGCTCGACAATTACAGATGCATCTTGAAAACCGTTCTTGATATCGCCAACTTGTTCCTGATAATGTGCCGCGATATTGCTGGGAACATCACCTTTCTTCCCCAACTCATCGGTGCGCATGTCGTCGAGCAAAATCGCGGAATCAGCCTGCATGGCTTTTCTCACATCCAGCACCGGCGGCAACACTTCGTACTTGACCTCAATCAACGCCGCGGCTTCCTCAGCGACATGCGAATTAATCGCTGCCACCGCCGCGACAGCATGACCGAAATACAAGACCTTATCCTTTGCCAGAATATTATTGCTTTGATGACGCAAGTTAATCGTGCCTTCGCCGAGTTCTGCAATTTTACTTTCCACGTCGGGCAGATCCTTTGCGGTGACCACCGCCCTCACGCCCGGATACGATGCAGCTTTGCTCGTATCAATGGATAGAATTCGCGCGTGCGCGTGCGGGCTTCGCAACATCGCGCCATACAACATGCCGGGCAGACGAATATCCGCGCCGTATTGCGCGCGTCCCGTGACCTTATCGGTCGCGTCGTGGCGATGTGGGTTTTTCCCGATCACATCGTAGTTATTTTTCTCGTTAACCGATAAAGTTGTAGTCATAAGGTTTTCTCCTGAACTTGAGCCGCGTCCAGCACGGCACGCACGATGCGGTCATAACCTGTGCAACGACACAAATTCCCAGCTAGCCATTGCCGCACTTCGTTTTCGCTCGGGTTTGGATTCTGATCGAGCAATACCTTTGAAGCCACGATGAAGCCCGGGGTGCAGAAACCACATTGCAGGGCGGCATGAGCGATGAATTTTTCCTGAAGCGGATGCAATCCCTGTGGTGTCGCGATCCCTTCAATGGTCGTCACGTTGCCTCCGTTAATTTCAACTGCCAACACCAAACACGAATTCACCAGCGCGCCGTCCAAAATCACATTGCACGCGCCGCAGTTGCCGTTGTTGCAGCCTTCTTTCGCGCCGGTCAAGCCAAGAGTCTCGCGCAACACTTCCAGCAGACTCTGGCGCGGCTCGCATAAAAATTCAACGTCTTCCCCATTGATGGTGGCTTGCACCCTTACTTTTTTATTCATGACGCCCTCGCTCTTTCAACGGCTTTCTCAAGAGCGCGCCGCGTGAGCACCGCGCAAAGATGCTTTCGATACTCAACCGTGCCACGCAAATCGGAAATGGGACGCGCCGCGGCTTGCGCAATTCTTGCTGCCTCGCGAATGTTTGCTTCGGTGATTTCTTTTCGCGCTAAGAACATCCCCGCTTCTTCTACGAACAGTGGGGTTGGCGCGACAGCCGCAAGCGCGATCCTGGCTGACAGGATTTTCTGTTTCGCTTCATCCAATGTGACTGAGGCTCCTGCCCCGACAACAGCAATATCCATTTCATTGCGCGGGATAAAACGCAGATAGTGCGCGCCAAAGTTTTCTTTCACTACTGGAACTTTTATCGCTAGCAAAAATTCCCCACTTTGCAGAACATTTTTCCCCGGCGCAATACAAAACTGCTCAACGGGTATCTCCCGTGTTCCATTGCTTCCCGCGATAATACAGCCAGCGTTGTGGACAATCAACGCCGGGATTGAATCTGCTGCCGGTGACGCATTGCACAAATTCCCACCCACGCTGGCCCGGTATTGGATCTGCACCCCGCCGATCAAGTGGATGGCATCCACAAGCCCGAGATAGTTTTCCAAAACAAAGTGGTTGTGACAGATCGCATGACAGGAGGCCGCGGCTCCCAACCAAAGCCCAATCTGGTCATCATAGTTGATTGAGGTAAGTTCAGGGATATTTTTGACATCAATCAATAGTTCGGCTCTACGGCGATTCTCGCGCAACTGCACCAGGAGGTCTGTCCCGCCGCATAGGATGCGCGCCCTTCCATTGTTGGATGCCAACAAACCCACAACTTCTTTGACACTGCCTGCTGATATGTAATCAAGGACTTGCATTAACATCTCCCGAAGATTGTATCCACGCAAGACCAACAGAGGTTTTGACTATTATAATCCAGATAGAATTCACCACGGAATCCCAAAAGGAAATACATAAACCAAACTTCATCGCTCTCGCTTCAATGGTATTAGGGTCCAGCATCACTGCGGCAAGCAGCGTGGAGCAGCTTGATGAGAATCCGAAGCTTCAGAAATTGCACCAGGGCTCACGCCTGGGCTAATTATTTATCCAAATTTTGGCGGGTTTCAAACGGGCCCTCCCTTTATTTTTCAGGTGCGCCTGCATCTATCCATTGCTGGATGATTTCCAGTTCTTCGGGCGTCAGGTTTGCAAAGTGGCCCCCCGCGCTTTGGATCTGGAACAGGGCACTGCTCAGGGAGTCGCCGGGGACAATTACCGGGCCATTTGAACTGCCTTTCATAAGGCCAGCATAAGTCAGCATATTCAAGCCCCCACTGGCCAGGTCGCCGTGACAGGCTGAGCACTTCACCGCAACCAGCGGGCCAACATAGCTATCGAAGGTGGGCGTAGCATCAGCTGTGGGCAGTTCAGGTGTCGGTTCAGGGGTAGGCAATTGTTCCTTCAAGATCTCACGCAGTTTGGGTGCATCAAACCCCGCAAATGTATACACACTTCCGTGACAGGCCGAGTTCGAGCAGAACGAGGCGTTGCTGGTGCCGCCCGGGTCCTCCATGGTGTGACATGCAGCGCAGGATTCTCCGAATGCCTCATTGTGCAGACTGATCCAGTTCGGGTTCAGATGCGATTCGGGTTCCGGCCCGCGGCTGATCTCGATCCTTGTGACGAAATCCTCTGTCCCTGCAACGACCGGGATCGAGTGGCATACA
>DASWKT010000256.1:0-4031 GCA_036396515.1 Anaerolineales bacterium
GCTGCTTTGACGGCTTTCGATATTTGCAGGTGGCTGGACCTTGGAAGCAGCCGAGGCGATCTGCGCCGGGGAGGGGCTCAAGCACGATGAGGTTTTGGACATCCTGATCCAGCTGGTCAACAAATCGCTGGTCATTTCTGACCATGAGTCAGATGCTGAGGCACGCTATCGTCTACTGGAAACTATCCGGCAGTATGCGCGCGAAAGGCTGCTGGAGGCGGGTGGCGGTGAGGAAGTTCGCGATCGGCACCTGGATTATTATTTGAAGTTTGCTGAGAGATCGGAACCGGAACTTCGCGGACCCAACCAGGTAGTATGGCTGGATCGGTTGGAGAAAGAAGTGGATAATGCACGCGCGGCGCTTGAATGGTCGTTGGACGTTAACGTTGAAGCTGGATTGCGGATGGCAAGCGCCCTGTTATGGTTTTGGCACATCCGCGCTGGTAAAAGTGAAGGGATCGACTGGCTCGAACGGGCACTTTCTGCAGATGTGCAAGAACCGTACGGCCCGGCGTTACCACCGACCCGCGTGCTGATACGTGGCAAAGCGCTAAACGCAGCTGGTTCTCTGATGATCATGCACGGAAACGCGGAACGAGCCTGTGAGTTATCGGAAGAAAGTCTGAAGTTGCATCAGGAGTTAGGCCCGTCCGGTCGGCAGGGCACCGCCTATGCGCTCTGGAATCTTGCGCAAGGAGCCTCCTATCGCGAAGATCTCGAGCAGGCGGAGGGGTTAGCTCAGAAGAGCCTGACACTATTTCGTGAAGTAGGAGACAAGTTTGGGATAGCTCAATGTCTCGACCACCTCGGCAGTTATGCGTTGATAAGAGGGGATTACGCGGAATCGAAGAAAATTTGGGAAGACGACTTAGCGCTGAGAAGAGAGATCGGGGATCGAGATGGCATTGCATGGACTCTATCCTGCCTGGCGAATCTGGCTTTCTGGCAGGGGGATTACGACCAGGCCGATACACTGTACATTGAAAGCCGAAATGTTTTTCACGAAATAGGGAATAGATGGGGTGTCAGCATGGCGCTCTCGGGCATGGGCAGCGTAATGCTGGCGCAAGGCGAATTTGAGAGGGCGGCAAAGCTTTATGAAGAGGCACTGGTATATGGGCGCGAGATGGGGGATCAGAATACCATCGCCGGCCGTCGTTACGATCTGGCAAGGGTCGCCTGGTCGCGAGGCGAATACGAGCAGGCAGCCAGGATCTACGAGGAAAACCTGACCACCGTCCATGAGTTGAGCAATAAAAACGCAATGGCAGGTACGCTCTATGACCTCGGGAGCGTGGCATGGGTGCAGGGAGACCTTGATCTGGCAGCAAAACGGTACGAAGAATCGTTAGCCATTGGACAGGAGATGAAGGGCCAATATACGGTTGCCTATTCTCTCAATGGATTGGGAAGAGTCGCTTTCTCCCGTGGAAACTATGACACAGCACATGCCCTGTACACACAGGCCTTGGAGATGTTTCGTACAACCGGCAACCAGTGGAACATTACATACTCTCTCGAAGGGCTTGCTGCCCTGGCAGTCGCTCAGGGAGAAATGAGACGGGCAGCCAGGCTGTTGGGCGCCACAGAAACCTTTTATGCCCATCTCCGCTTCCTTCTGTCACCGCTTGAGCGGAGCCAGCACGAACATGATCTGTCTGCCACGCGTGTGGCTCTTGGCCAAGAAGCCTTTTCTGCACTCCGGGCTGAGGGCCGTGCAATGACCATCAAACAGGCTGTCGCATACGCCCTAGATGACTTTGATGACTAATCTCCCCTCCGGCACCGTCACCTTTCTATTCACGGATATTGAGGGTAGTACACAACTCTGGGAAAAATATCCCGAGTCGATGCCGGTCGTTCTGGCGAAACATGATTCAATTCTTAAAGAAGCTATTGAATCAAATCACGGTCGTATCATCAAAACCACGGGCGATGGTGCACACGCAGTTTTTGAAAAGGCCATTGAGGCGGTCAACGCGACACTCGCGGCTCAACACACGCTTCAGACTGCCAAGATCTCTGAGAACTCGGGGGTCTTGTTACGCGTCCGCATGGGATTGCACACAGGCGAAGCCGAATTACGTGAGGGCGATTACTACGGGCAGACTCTCAACCGCACGGCGCGGATCATGTCTCTGGCATATGGCGGCCAAATCCTGCTTTCGGGAATCACAGCAGAGGTCGTGCGTGACCATCTGCCTGCCAATACATTTCTGCTTGATTTAGGCGAACATCGTCTAAGGGATTTGATTCGCCCTGAGAGGATTTTTCAACTTAATGCACCGAGCTTGCCAAAAGACTTCCCCCCGCTCAAATCATTCGATACGTTTCCAAACAATCTCCCCATTCAGCTAACCAGTTTCATAGGTCGCGAAAAAGAAATCACTGAGATCAAGAGTCTGCTCCATTCAGCGCGGCTTATCACGCTGACGGGTTCCGGTGGCACGGGTAAGACGCGCCTTTCACAGGAGGTAAGTGCGCAGGAGCTCACTAACTTTCAGCATGGCGTCTGGCTCATTGAACTTGCATCGCTTGGCGATCCTTCACAAATCATCCCTACAATGGCACAAGTCTTTGGCTTGCAGGAACTGCCCTTTAACTCGTTGACGAATCTCGTTATAGATTATCTGCGCGACAAAAAATTATTGCTCATTCTCGACAACTGCGAACATCTTATCGGAGCCTGTGCGCGCCTCGCCGATGAATTGCTCCATCAATGTGCGGGGCTCAATATCCTTGCCAGCAGCCGCGAAGCGTTGGGCATTGCAGGCGAAGTGTCATACCACGTTCCTTCACTTGCGAATTCAGAGTCGACGAAACTCTTCGTGGATCGCGCCCGCGCGGTCAACCCAAACTTTAAACTGACGGATGGAAACGCTTCATCCATTGCCCAAATCTGCTCCCGCCTCGACGGCATTCCTTTGGCTATAGAGTTGGCTGCGGCGCGCGTCAAGTTGCTTTCGCCTGAGCAGATCGCGGCGCGCCTCGATGACCGCTTCCGCCTGCTCGTGGGTGGAAGCCGCACCGCGCTACCGC
Source organism: Anaerolineales bacterium (assembly GCA_036396515.1). Lineage (GTDB taxonomy): Bacteria > Chloroflexota > Anaerolineae > Anaerolineales > Villigracilaceae > Defluviilinea. Next base: position 3,040 of record DASWKT010000256.1, read on the forward strand.
GCCAGCAAACTTTGCGCGCGTTGATCGATTGGAGTTATGACCTGCTTTCGGAAGGAGAGAAACGGCTCCTTCAATTCGCCTCTGTCTTTGTGGCCGGCTGGACGTTGGACGCGCTCGAAGCGATTGCCGATGATCCCAACACGATTGAGCATTTGGAGCAACTTGTCAATAAATCTCTTGTAGTGACCGAAGAACGCGAAAGCGAAATGCGCTATTTCATGTTGGAGACGATTCGGCAATACGCCAGGGAAAAGTTATTCGAAACGAAGCAGGCGCCGGCAGCGCGTGACCGGCACTTCTTCTATTTCAATGAACTCTCGGAAAAGTTGTGGGAGACGTTCCGCTCATCAAATGTCCTACCCATACTCGACAGGGTGGATGATGAAGTTGAAAATTTCCGCGCTGCGCTGGAGTGGGGCTTGGAAAACCATGTTGAAGAAAACGTCCGTTTGGCGGCGAACTTTTGCACCATATCCAGTATGCTCAGTGTCCCCGCGGAAGGGGTGACAATCGTAAAAACAGCCGTTGAATGCGCCAGAGCGTTGCCGCCCGTGGAGGGAGACGCCAATCTTCATCGTCAGAAATTGATTGCCAGGGCATTGTTCGCGCAGGGCATGGTTGGGTTAGGAGTAGGCAACATTCCCCAGGTTATGCAGGCTCTGAAAGAGGCGATCGCCATCTCGCGCCTGACGGGCGATAAACAGATGCTGGGCTATAGCCTGGGAACGTATTACACTGCCACAACGTTTATCAACGCGCCCGATGGGAAAAAAGCGGCGCAGGAGGCATTACATATATTCAGCCAGGAGGTCAATGACAATATGGGGTTGGGGATGGCTTACCTGAACATGGCAAGGCTTTCTGCAAGCAGGGGTGATGAAAGCGAAAAGGAAAGGTATTTTGGAAAACTCAGAGAGTTGGTGCGTGAAATGCCCAGGTCATTTCAGGTCAGCATGTTCCTCCTGGGTATGGGCATGGACGAACGTATGCGC
>DASWKT010000257.1:0-2436 GCA_036396515.1 Anaerolineales bacterium
TTTGCAATCGGATTCACAATCGTTCTGCTTGCCTTCATTCTCATCAACATGTTCTCTGCGCATCTCTCCTCAGATTGCGGCCTGCTCGCCGTTTTCGAGCGTGACGCCTGCGCCGATGACATTGCCCGTGCAGGCTGGCCATTTCGTTTCTACGAGAAAGGTGGATTTGACTATCGGTTCGAGTTCAATCCTGCCGTTTTGTTTTTGGATCTTGTCATCGGAGCCATTGTGGCAGGTGCATTAGGATGGTTATTTGCTCGAAGAGCGAAGTGACACTCACCAGATAACCTGGGAGAGCCAGGTGAATCTTCACTGGAAAAATAAGTCTGTGCTATAATGCCGTCACCATGCAATATCGACTCTGCTTTGCCAATAACAACAATAATAACGATAATGACGATCCCGGAATCGTTGAGCGAAGCTTTGCTGGCTAAAAAGTAGATTCTGAAGGAAACCAATCGCCCAACGCAATCGCGAAGGGCGATTTATTTTGTCAGTAGCAAATGTCATTGCGAGGAGCGTTCGTTGCGACGAAGCAATCTCCTCATCAGTATAGTGGTGTCCTCGCAAGTTGGGGATTGCTTCCCGAAGGCTCGCAGGACATGAAATCTTGGAGGCGCACAATGTACAAAACTCAGACCTGTGGCGAGTTGAGAGCCACCCACGCAAACCAACAAGTAACCCTTGCGGGCTGGGTTCATCGTCGCCGCGACCATGGTGGGCTCATCTTTCTCGATCTGCGCGACCGCTATGGCATCGTTCAAGTAACTATTAATCCCAACCTTTCCAAAGAGACTCAGGACCAGGTGGCAAACGTCCGCATGGAATGGGTGCTCCAAATTACAGGCACTGTCCAGATGCGGCCGGAAGGCATGCACAACCCCAAAATGCAAACGGGAGAGGTGGAAGTGATTGCCGAATCCCTTAAAGTGTTGAACCGTGCAAAGACTCTGCCTTTTCTGGTCAGTGGTGAGAACGACCTGCCGGATGAGAACACGCGCCTCAAATATCGCTATCTTGACCTGCGCCGAGAACGCATGAGCCGCAACTTGATCCTGCGCCATAAAGTTGTCAAGTTCATGCGGGATTTTCTCGATAAACAAAACTTTATTGAAATCGAAACACCCATCCTCTTTAAAGCGACGCCCGAGGGTGCACGGGATTATCTCGTCCCCTCGCGCATGTACCCCGGACAGTTCTATGCCCTGCCGCAATCACCCCAACAGCTCAAGCAGCTTTTGATGGTCGCAGGTATGGATCGTTACTTCCAGATCGCGCGCTGCTTCCGCGATGAAGACCTGCGCGGCGACCGTCAGCCTGAGTTCACACAACTTGATCTCGAGATGTCCTTTGTCGAGCGCGATGACGTGCTGGCATTGGTTGAAAATTTATACACTGAGATGATCCCCGCAGTTGCGCCCCACAAGAAGTTACTCTCTTCACCATGGCCGAAATTCTCTTATCAAGAAATCGTTGAAAAATATGGAACGGATAAGCCTGACCTGCGCTTTGGAATGGAATTGGTTGATGTCAGCGACATCTTCGCGAAGAGTGACTTCCGCGTCTTTCAATCAGCTATTGAAACGGGCGGCGTGATCAAGTGCATTGTCGCGCCCGGGTGCGCGGACTACTCTCGCAAGGAAGTGGATGCGTTGACGGAGTCCGCGAAGACGCTTGGGGCAAAGGGGCTTGCCACTTTAGCGGTAACCGGCGAAGGCTTGAAAGGAACCGCTGCCAAGTTCGTCAAACCAGAAGAAGCGGAAGCGGTCAAATCCAGAGTCGGCGCGCAGGAGGGTGATCTCATCCTGTTTGCAGCGGATCAACGCGCGGTCGTCAATAAAGTGCTGGGTGGTCTGCGGGTGATTTTCCGCGACAAGCTGGATCTTGCTGACCCGAACCTGATGGCATTTGCCTGGGTGGTGGACTTCCCAATGTTCGCATGGAACGAAGAAGAAAAGAAATGGGACACGGAACATCATCCCTTCACCATGCCTCAGTTCGAAGACCTGCCAAAATTCGAAACCGACCCAGGTGAGATTCTTTCTGATGCATACGATATGGTCTGTAATGGTTATGAGATGGCTTCGGGTTCCATCCGCATCCATCGCAGTGATATTCAACTCAAGGTCTTTCAGTTGCTGGGTTTGAGTGGCAATGAGATCGAACAGAAATTTGGTCACATGCTGGAAGCGTTTGAATATGGGGCGCCTCCGCATGGAGGCATGGCTCCTGGCATAGACAGGCTCGTCATGCTTCTTGCGGACGAACCAAACATTCGCGAAGTGATCGCGTTCCCCAAGAATCAAACGGGACGGGATGTGATGGCGGACGCGCCGTCTGAAGTTGAACCGAAGCAGTTGAAGGAATTACATATCAAGATCGCTTGACTAGCGGTCATTGGTATAAGGACTTGGGTTGGCCAGAGGCAATCATGCA
>DASWKT010000258.1:0-5578 GCA_036396515.1 Anaerolineales bacterium
AATTTATGCTGGCAACAAGCTTTCCACACATGAGCGAACCCTTCCCGCACATCGCGCACTTGATCCCGCATCGCGTGGCTGACCCGCTGGCGAAGAATTTTATGAAATGAAATGCATCGGTGGTCGAGTCATGTCGAGCGACAGCGAGACATGTATCGAGGCCACAATTAACAGTAAAACTTTTGTAGCTGGTGGCCCCGATACGTTCTTCGCACGCAAGGCGCAGGACTACTCGACCACCGAGAGGACATGTAATGAATAAATTTTTGGAACGATTGAAGAGTGAGGAAGTCCTGGTCGCGGATGGGGCAACTGGTTCGAACTTACAAAAGATGGGGCTCAAACCGGGCCGCCCACCTGAAGACCTCATCATTGACAGCCCCGACATTATTTTGAAACTTGCGAGTTCATTCGTTAATGCAGGTGCGGATATTATCTTAACCTGCACCTTTGGCGGCACACGCATGCGCATGAAGGATTCCAAATACCAGGATCGCACACCCGAGGTCAACATCCGCGCCGCCGAGTTGGCGTGCAAGGCCGCCTCGGCGCGTGAAGGAGTTTTGGTCGCGGGGTCGATGGGACCCGTCGGCGCGTTGATCAAACCGTATGGCCCACTGGAAACGGAGGACGTCAGGTCTACCTTTGCAGAACAGGCCAGGGCATTAGCCGATGGCGGCGTGGACTTATTATTAATTGAAACGATGTTCTCGCTCGAGGAGACGACCGCCGCCTTTGAGGGCGCGAAGTCCGTGACAGATTTACCCATTGCCGTTTCCTTCAGTTACGACCGCGCTACGCGCAGCATGATGGGCGTGAAGCCCAAAGATGTGATAAAGCTTTATTCCGAAATGGGCGCGACAATCATCGGTGCAAACTGTGGGACAACGCTTGAGAATATGGAGGCGGTTGTCAAAGAGTACGCGATGACTCTTCCCAATTTCCCCTTATGGGTAAAGCCCAACGCAGGCGTGCCGCGTATGGATATTGAGACCGAGCAGGGTATTTACGATATGGGTCCCGAAGATATGGCAACGTATGCAAGGAAATATGTTGAGTTGGGCGCGAAGGTTGTCGGAGGGTGTTGCGGCAACACGGCTGAACATATCGCCGCGATCGTGAAGGCTGTAAAGAACTAAGAGATTTGGACATAAGCTCGAAAAACAGGAGCAACCAAGCTCCTGTTATTTCATCGTAACCGTAAACTCTATTCTGCTACCGGAATCTGTTCCAGACTCTTATAGACTTGTAAACCCTTTTTCCGCGAAACCTCAACCATCAAATCTGCACCCCGGGATGCGCCACCGACTCTTAAAACCGCATCACATTTATCGAGCAACCTCTCTGCAATGGGATGGAATATTTTATTGAACGGTTCATCACCTATCTTTTTTGAGCCGGCGAGTTTTACAAGAGGCAGTGCAAGCCATTCACCCAGCATCGGAATGTGTCCCTTTTCAAAGATGGGAATGGCATACGATTCCATTGCATGAACGTTTGCAGCGATCTTATCCGGGTCATCATTCGTGCCAGAACGGTATGGACCAGCGATCAAAATCATCATCGTAAATTCTCCTCACTTTAAATAAGGTGTTGCAAGCAATAGCGCCGCCAGCGACTTGGCATCTGGCACATCACCGCTCTCTGCCATTTGGATTGCTTTCTTAAGTGGAATCTTCTCAACCTCTAAAAATTCGTCATCATCGGCATCCAATGGGTTTTCCTTCAGCCCGGTTGCTAAATACACAACCATGAATTCACTGGAATATCCGGGCGCAAGATAGAACTCGCCCACCTTCTGCAATATACCTGCCTCCAACCCGGTCTCTTCCCGGATTTCACGTGCTGCACATTCTTCGAATGGCTCATCGCCATCACGCGTCCCTGCAGGCAGTTCGAGCAGATCCTTTCCCACGGCGTGGCGATACTGGCGTACAAAGAGTAAATTTCCGTCATCATCAATCGGAATCAGCACAACCGAGCCGCCATGTTCGATAATTTCAAGCCTCGTCTCGCCGCCATTGGGCGTTTTGAGATAATCGCGTCGGATTTTGAAGGCGCGTCCCTGCAGAATAGTTTCGGATTTGATCAACTCAAAGGGCATGATATTCTCCTCTTTTGGTCTGGCATGTGTTGATAAATTATAAGACAAAAGCCCAGGCGTTTGCCCGGGCTTCTCTCTTCATAATTAAACCATCTACGGTATGCTCAATACCTGTCCAGCGGTTACGGCCGATGATTCTGAAATCCCATTGGCCTGCGCGATGGCCGAAGGGTACACATCTCCGAACAGACATGCAACACCATTTAATGTTTGATCTGAAGCGGTAACAGTATACGTTGTTGGGTGGGTCCGAAAGGCGCGCGGTGGCGGGAAGTGATTGCCGGTCTGCGGGATCTGCAAGGTGAGATTCGGGTAGTAAATATCTCCGCGCGTAAGACGGTTAAGGGTCAGCAATTCCTCAGGATTAACATCGAAACGTCGCGCAATGCAATAGGGCCACTCACCTTTCTGCAATACATAAGTCGGGGGGGGTGTACCCGGAGGAAGAGCAGTAACTGATGTACTGACAGCCATAGTTGAAGTCTCAGTGGAAATTGGGTTAAGCGTCGGTGTTTCTGTTGCAGTCTCTGGTACGCCTCCAGTCGGAGTTTCGGTTATCAAGACTGGCGTTGTTGTTCCCGTTAATGCGAGGGACGTTTGAGTCGCCAATTGTTCTAAATCGGTCATAGTGCCTGGAGTCGCTGAACCGAAAAAACTATCTGGGTTAATCGGCGTATTGGTAACACTGGGTGGCTGTGAATAGGGCTGGTTGCATGCGGTAGCGATAATCGCAACCAGCATAAGGATGGCGGCAACCATCCCGCCTCGTTTCATAGTGGCCATTGGCATCTCCTCAATCTCCAACAAAGTTTCAACGATAGTAGCACATCACGTTTTGCGCGTCAAGTTTTGCAATGGGATATTAGAGGCATATTAACCCGCGCATTGAAATTTAGACAATACTTCATTTGCGCGCGTTGCTGTCTCGCTTCGCGCGGGATGTTGACCCTGCACCCGTTTCCATATCTGACACAAACCCTGGCGAATCCTCTTATCTTGTGCGAATACCTCAGTGGATAGTTTTTCGGCGTCATCAAGATTTCCTGTGAAGGCCTGCGCTTCGATAAATGTCAACCATTCAAATGGATCTTCAGGTTCATACCCCAGTGACGTTGCTTGATTGATGAGATCGACCACTTGATTCCAGGTCCGCTTTTGATAAGCCCGTTCTGCTTTTGCATAGTAATAACACCATGTATGTTTTGGCTCTGGCAGGAAAGCTATCTTGGCGGTTTGATCAACATCTATCATGATGCGCGCTGGATCAGAAAGCGGAATGGCATTAACCAGAAACCGGGATTGTCGCGCATACGTAATTGCATCACCCCGTGCAGGATCAAGCACTCGTAAACAGCCATTTTTCGGCATGTGGATCACGATTGCCTGCGAAGTCGAACCATTGAATGCGACTCTTCGCAAGTCCAAATTGATTTCGGTATTCGTCTCGAGTGAAGCTAATGCAGCCCGACCCAGGCGTTTCTCGGTATAGATCAGCGCATAAGGCAAATCGCTTCTTTCATACTCGGAAGCGTACATCCAATTGATGGGCGCCGTGAAGGAAAGATCGGTTTCGTAGTCAATAGGCAGTTGATCGGTCAAGAGCGCTGTGTCTGGCTCCATGGCAGGGATGCGCCAGGCAAGCTGCCAGTAGATTTCCTGCTGCTTCGCCCAATCCCTGCGGAAGATATTGGCGTTGAAAAATTGCTGCCCGATGCCAAACGCAATTAACAGTGCAAAAATATAATTCTTGATTCGAATGCTCCTGACAAGCAACTCGGTCAATCCTACAACAAAAAGACTGCCTCCCAGCATCATCGAGATCATGAACCGGTCGTAACTGGACTGGAGGGTGAGCGGCAGACCGGCCGCGAGAGAGGGGATGCGTCCAAGCAATATCCCTGCCAGGCCGATCAGAAGCGCAGGAGCCGCAAATGTTTTTGTTTCGCCATAATCTAGATCGAGTTTTCTCAGGTAGAAAAGGGAAAAAGTAAAAGAGACAATAATTAATGCCAGGGTCAAAAGCGTCGTTGGAGCAGCAATTGCGCTTGAAGTTAGCACAAATACCTGTGTCCAGATGTAAAACCCCGCCTGCCATAAGGCTTCTCCCATTGCAGAAAAGACCTGGGTTATTTTTAGGGGAGTCTGTACTACTTCGACTTCATAGGAACCATAGGTCCCGAAGGTATAGAAATAAGCCAACCAGGCCGCATTCCCCAGCCAGATGAGAAGATAAGGCCACCAATGCTTCAGCGTTTGAGTAAGTCTTTGCCAGAAGCCATGCACTTCTTCGGAAAGGATCACCCAAATGAATAGAAAGCGCAATGGTTCGAGCCCAATAAAGTATTCAGTTGGGAAAACCCCGGCTATCATGAATAGAACAGCGTAGACAGTATTGGATACAAATTTATCCGAATTTCGCAAAGCGCGGGCGGTAAACCCAAATGATAAGAGATAGAAGATAAAAGGAATCCATTCCTGATTAATGTGTGTGAATGCCACCCAATGCTGGCTATAACCTGGGAATACAAGGAACAATAACGAGGCGATCAGAACCTGCCGCTTGTGGTGAGGCCAGACCTGATTTAACGCGAACCAGGCTGAAAGTCCGGAGAGGAAGCGAATGACCAGGGCGAAGATCTGCCAGTAAAGCGGGACGGGCGGAATTAAGCTTGTTGTGACAAAAAAGATTGGCCCTAAAAAAGGACGAACCCCTGCGAAGGCAGGAATAAATTCCTTTGGTCCTAGAAATTTCGCGATCCACGCAAAAGGCCAATCGTCCCAGTAGAAGCCTGTGAGTGGAAGGAGCAACCCGTAGGCCATGATTGTGACCGTGGCAAATATATAGGGGATGCCTTTGATTGTGAACCGAGTCGATTTCATCAGATAATTATAAGAGAAAAGCCGCCTGCACATGCAGGCGGCTTGAGCGTTTATTCTTGTCGAGGGTCTAATACCCCGCCGCTCTGCGGCGTACGAAGAAGGTTGTAAGAGTTCTATGGTTTAGCGGACAGATACCCCGTCCGCTTGCGGCGGGGATCTTTCATTCAGTGCAAATGATCGCTGATTTAATACATTCCATTTTGGAGAAATTATCCCTCGGCAGGGGCAGTACGCAGGTCGCGCATCACTTGCTGGTCGTATCCAGCAAAGCGCGGCAATTCATTAATGCTGAAACGATTGAGTCTCTCCGTCATTTTTGTGAGAAACAGTGCACCCAAAACCGGGTTGCTCATAAGACCGCGAAGAGCCTGGGCCGGGATTCGCATTAAGGTCGTTGTATCCACAGCGACAACATCCGCGGTACGCGCGGTGCCGGTGAGCGCGGCGATCTCGCCAAAGAAATCACCGCTTGTCATGTTTTCAAGCGATCGATAATTCCCCTCCGCACTTGTAAAACCAGCCACGACTTTACCATTGAGGATGAAATATGCTGCGTCGCCCTTTTCACCGTGACGCAGGACCGTAGTCCCTTCA
>DASWKT010000259.1:0-2217 GCA_036396515.1 Anaerolineales bacterium
CAAGGCAACGGCGTCATAGCCCTGCATCAACGCGTAGAACGTTTCATGCAGATAGATCGCTTCACCTTTTTCAAGCCGATTGGCAAAGTTATCGCGCGCAAGGAATTGCTGAACCGTGAAGTTTTGCCCCAGGCGGATCAAGTCTACAAGAGATAATTCGCTGAGCCATTCACCATTATGGCGGATCTTTGTTTTCTGTGGGTCAAGCACGCGGAAAGCCTGGTCGGTGTACGTTTTCGCATTGGTGGTAACCTGCTCCTCGGTCAGAATAGGCCGCGCCTTGTTCTTATCCGAAGGGTCGCCCACCAGCGCAGTGTAGCTCCCAATGAGGAAAGTTACCTCATGCCCCAAATCCTGAAATTGACGTAGCTTCCGCATGGGGATCGTGTGGCCGAGATGTAAATCGGTGGAGGTCGGGTCGAAGCCGCAGTATACACGTAATGGACGCCTCTCTTTCTGCGCATCCAACAAGCGCTGGCGCAACTCGGCAGTCATTGCCTTCTTTAACTCTTCATCCCCATATTCCGTGCCCTGCATGAGCAATTCAACCTGTTCTTCAATGTTCATATGAACCTCCTCATGGATCCATCAGCTATGTGCCCTGCGCGTATGTTAGCAGGATGAAGCAAGCTTCATCACTCCAAAATATGCAAACAAAAACGCGCCCGCGATGGTGGGCGCGTTTGTAACACACCACCGCAAAATTTATGTGTGGGTGTAATAATACTTGCCAGCGAACTTTAAATCACGCATAACCTGATTATACAACATCACTGGCCAAGATTGAATGTGAACGACCACGGCCCTTTCACCGTGTAAAACTCGTCACTATAGACAATCTGTTCCGCCTCCTCCTGAGACATTGTGTCTGGCTTGCTTGAGATTTGCATCGTCTGCACTCCTGCCACATCTGCACAGGCAAGTGTAATCGCGATACCGCGTTCGCTCAATGCCTGCTGGATCTTGGACATGTAGATCATGCAATAATCTTCGGCACGTGGTTGGGCAGCAATTGAGTCGACCGTCATGGTCACGTTTGATAGATCTGCATCAGGTGGAACATCCAGGAACGAAAGTGTGTCGCAACGGATGCCTGACTGACCTTCAGCAGGTTCCTGTAAACTGAGCAAAGTTGATCCAAAATCGATAATGGATCCACCGGGATACTGCAGGCTCGCGCCCCAAACCGACCAATCTGAGGCATCCAATAGAGTAAAGCAGACATCTATGTTAACTTGCTTGCCATCGCGCCAGGCACGTTCTGCACGGACTTCTATCCCGCTCGAGACCTGGCTCAACATCGCTGGCGCGGATTCAACCGTGGGATAGGAAGGGTCAATATATGCCGTCGGTGCCCCTGGCACCACCTGTGGCGCAAGGGACGGTGCACAGGCCGAGAGCAGCAAGCCAACCAAAATCAGTGTACGTTTCATGGAATCTCCTAATTGTAGAGCGGATCTCTAATCCGCCAAAAGCTAATTGAGTCGGGCTACATGCCCGACTGATCGGGTATTTTTCGAGCTAGCAAATCTTCCATCGCGTGTTCCAAGTTGCCAAATCGAAACCGGAAGCCCAATTCTATCAGACGTTTGGGCCGTGCATACCGCCCCTCAGTTAAGAGAACACTCATCTCGCCCAACGGGATTCTTAGCAAGAACGCAGGAATATGGAACCAATAAGGGCGATGCAATACTTTCGCGACCATACGCATAAAGTCTGCATTTGAAGTGAGTTCTGGCGAAATCAGATTGTACGGTCCTTGCGCATTCTCGTCCTTCAACAGAAAGCGGATTGCACGAATTTGATCTCCAAGGTGGATCCATGGACTGGCTTGCCTGCCATCGCCAAACTTTCCACCCAAGAAAAGCCTCACGGGCAGCGCCATGAGCGGGAACAATCCACCCCTTCTTGCAAGCACAACAGCCGTTCGCGTGACGATGCGGCGCATGCCTAAATCTTCAACAGGCTGAGTCGCCGCTTCCCATTGAACGGTCAGTTGCGCAAGAAAATCATTAGCAGCTGGCGTGGATTCATCTGCAACATCTTCGCCGCGCAAGCCGTAATGATTGATGCCTGAAATTTGCAGGAAAACGGCTGGGCGGCGAGAAGCGTTCTGGATAGCGGAAACAAGCGCCCGCCCGGGGATGACGCGAGAGTCGATGAATTTCTGTTTCTGACGATTGGTCCACGGCCAATGCTCCAGGCCGAATCCCGTTA
>DASWKT010000260.1:0-6553 GCA_036396515.1 Anaerolineales bacterium
GAATTCAGCGTTTGGGCGGAAAACGGTGTTATCAAAAGGTCTGCGGTTAACAGCGCCACAGGCATACTGTGGTTTTGTCGCTGTAGCCCCACTGCCTCCGCCTGTTACACGCGTAGCTGTGGGCAAGGCTAGCGGAGTCGCTGTTGGCAGGACAGCAGTTGGGGATGGAGGAACAGCTTCAGTCTGAGTCGGAAGTGGAGTGTTTGTCGCGGGGGGAATGGCTTCAGCCGTTTGGGTGTTCTGCGCAGCAACGGTCAATGCAACTGATGTAGCGACCTGATTTGCGATAGCTTCCGTATCTTGCGTGGCTTCTGCGGTGGGTTGTGCAGGGGCGCAGGCCGCGAGCAGGAAGATCACTGTCATCAGTGAGAGTAGGATTCGTTTCGTTGACTGGGTCATTCTTGTCTCCTTCGTTTGTTTATTCCTCAGTCGGTTTGGAGGGGCCGGCGCCGATTCCGAGCGGCTGCCATTTCTTATCGTCTTTTAGACGGTGCTGGATGCCGTGACGGTCGTGGATTTCATCGAAACCTTCTGGCTTGATGAACATTTGCTCGCCGTCCAACAGACCGGATACACCTGCCTGACCTGGCTCGGAACGCTTTTCTCCTTTGAACTTGGCTGCATCGCTGGGGAGGTAATCGGTGGGCTCTTCGTACGTTGTGACATAGCCTTCGTAGTTGCGCAGGATCACCTTATGATCAGACATACTCAACAGATAGTTTGGCGTGACAGGGATCTTGCCGCCGCCGCCCGGCGCGTCCACAATGTATTGCGGGACAGCATAGCCGGACGTATGTCCGCGCAGGCCTTCCATGATCTCAATGCCTTTTGCCACAGGTGTGCGGAAGTGACCTGCGCCCTCGACCAGATCACATTGATAGAGATAGTAAGGACGTACGCGGATGCGGACCAAATCCTGCACCAGCTTTCGCTGAATATGGACGTTATCATTGATGCCAGCCAGAAGCACGGATTGGTTCCCGAGCGGAATCCCTGCTCTAGTAAGACGATCGCAGGCTTCTTCAAGTTCCTTCGTGATTTCATCTGAGTGGTTGACATGGATATTCAGCCATAAAGGATGGTATTTCGCCAACATATCGCATAGTTCTTGTGTGATACGCATTGGCATAAATACAGGCACTCGCGAGCCAATACGGACGATCTCAATATGCGGGATTTCGCGTAAGCGCCTGAGAATCTCTTCAAGGATCTTTGGAGCCAGTACCAATGGATCGCCACCCGAAAGCAATACATCACGCACTTGTGGTGTGCGTTTGAGATATTCGATCTGCATCTCGAATTCCTGGCGCGAGAAGGTTTGGCCCGGGTCACCCACAATGCGCGAGCGCGTACAATAACGGCAATACGACGCGCATTGGGTCGTCACGAGCATGAGGACTCTGTCAGGATAGCGATGAACAAGCCCAGGCACGGGGGAGTGGCGGTCTTCCGCAAGGGAGTCTTCCATCATCGCGGTAAAGGACTGCATCTCTTCCGAGAGCGGAATGATCTGCTTGCGCGTGGGATCGTCGGGATCGTTCGGATCGATCAACGAGATGAAATAAGGTGTTATATCCACCCGGAACAAGCCGCTGGTGTTAAGCGCTTTGCGTTCGGACTCCGTCAGTGGGATGACTTTTTCGATCTCTTCAGCCGTGTTCAAGCGATGGCTCAATTGCCAGCGCCAGTCGTTCCACTTTTCATCGGGAACGTCAGCATAGACTGGGGCACGTTTGGAAACAAACGGTGTAGGCATGGGGTTTTCCTCCGGATATGATTAAGAATCAAACAACGTTAATACGACAAACGCCAGGGTGATATTGTGCGGAGGATCATGATCAGGTCGAAAGAAACCCCCAAAGTGGGGGCACAAGCCGGAGCCAGGGAATGCGTATATCATATTTTGAATTGTAAGAGCAAACAAAAAGCGGGTCAATGTTCCTTTCGTGTGATTGTAAGGTATATCACAATTTCGGAAAAACGTGTCACCATATAGGCAAAACCGGAATTTGGGTCTTTCATGCGGACAATTTGCATTATTATGTCTAACGTGGAACCTCTACATCTTTAACGGTGTATTAGATATGAATTACAACCTCTCCGGAGAGGTTCGATTGGAAGAATCCACTTTAATCCGTCACGCCGCAAACGGCGACGCTGCGGCCTGGGAACCGTTGATCCTGGCGCACCAGGAGGCGGTTTTTCGGCTGGCCTACTTAATTCTGGGCGATCCTGATGACGCGGCGGATATCGCCCAGGAAGCCTTCCTGCGCGCCTGGAATCATATCAAGCGCTTTGACCCAACGCGCCCTCTGCGTCCCTGGTTGTTGAGTATTGTGGCAAACCTGGCTCGTAACAGGCACCGGTCGGCTGGACGATATGTAGCGACGTTGACACGCGCCTTTCGTAATGAACCAGCACCTGCTAACATTGAAGAGAAAAGCGCGCAACATATACAAGCCCGTGAGCTTTGGAAGGCTGTGCAAAGTTTGAGCATGCCAGATCAACAAATCGTGTATTTGCGTTACTTTCTCGATCTTTCAGTAATGGAAACGTCTGAGATCTTACAAGTTGCTGAGGGGACGGTCAAATCTCGATTGAGCCGGGCGCTCGAACGGTTACGTGGAATTATTCAACAGGAATTTCCTGTTCTCGCCGAAAGCCGTGAAGGACATGATGCATGAATGAGTTGGAACAAGAGCTCTTTGAAAAACGGTTAATTTCCATCGCAACAGGATTGGATTATCCCCGCACACCAGACATTGCTCGGGCAGTGATGACGCGCCTGCGCCCATTGACGCGTCCACGCTTCATTTCAAGGAGATTAGCCTGGTCGCTGACCATCATCTTGATCCTGTTCTCAAGCCTGATGCTCATCCCTCCCGCTCGCGCCGCCATCATCGAGTTCATTCAAATCGGCATTGTGCGAATCTTCCGTGGCACACCGACGCCACCTCCTCTGCCAAATGCAGGGCCTCCTTCTACGATGATACCCTTAACTGCCACATCAGGCCCCACCTCACAATCACTGATTCCCATACTTGAAAGTCTGGCTGGCGAAATGTCTCTTGAAGAAGCCCAGCAAACTGTTGATTTTCCGATTCTTTTGCCATCCTCTCCACCTGACCTGGGAAATCCCGAGCGTATCTTCGTTCAGGAGGCAGATGGCAAGATGGCGATACTCGTCTGGATAGATGATCAACAGCCCGAGCGGATCTCGATGAGCCTGCACTTCATTCCACATGGAAGTTGGGCAATCGACAAGGTGGAACCCACGCTTATTCAGGAGACAGAAGTCAACGATCAGCGCGCGATTTGGACAGTCGGCCCCTATCCCTTAAGGCTTTACAACGGCGATATCGAATTCATGCGACTGATCGATGGTCATGTGTTGATCTGGGTGGATGGTGACGTCACCTACCGACTGGAAACAGATTTACCCCTTGAAGAGGCGGTCAAGATAGCAGAATCGCTTGAACCGATCCGTTAGTCCATGGAACCAAGCCTCCTTAGGCGGTGTATGGATATTGAACGTAGATTCACCAAAGGAGGCACGAATGTTTTCCCGATGCCATATCTCAATTGTTCTCGCACTATTGTTGTCCCTGGTATTTGCTGTCCCTGTTTTCGCCGGAGGCTGGGCGGTTATCACTTTGGATGAGTTGCCATCCAACAGTGTAGCCGGCGAACCACTCAGGATTGGCTTTACCGTTTTGCAACATGGCAGAACTCCAATGACCAATCTTGAGCCAACCGTCACTGCTGGGTTAGCTTTGGATGAAAAACTTGTTGTCTACGCCGAACCTGAAGGCAAGCCTGGTCATTACGTAGCAACGCTTACATTCCCTAAGGAAGGAGAGTGGGAATGGTCGATTCAGGCATTCACCATGGATCAGTCCATGCCCGTGTTAAGTGTTGCCGCACCGGGCGCTGTATCTGCAAGCCAGCCCGTGAAAACTGAACTGGCGACTCCATCCCTCTCACCCCTGGTGATTGTCCGCACGTTGGCTTTGGGGATTGGCCTGATCGGCCTGGTAGTGGCTTTTCGCCGTAGAAGTCGCTTGGCTGCAGGTTTAACGGCATTCTGCCTGGTGATAGGATTTGCTTTATTTATAGCGGGAGCAGGTACAGCCTCCGGTCTTGAAGCGCAGAGCAAGGCTTCGGAAGTGTTAAGTGCATCATCTGCTGCGCAGGTTGAATTGGGACGTCAACTATTTATCGCAAAAGGCTGTATCACGTGTCATGTCAACAGCAAAGCTGCCAGCAGTTCCGAATATTGGACTATCCCAGTGGGCACCAATCTCTCGAACTTTTCAGCCAGCCCGGAAGTTTTGTTCGTGAGGCTGAAGGATCCTTCCGCGGCGAAGTCTGACACACAAATGCCTAACCTGGACCTGACCAAAGTCGAGATTGAAGCGTTGGTCGCTTTCATCAATTCAAAATAGTTCGTTCTCCTGAGTGAACGGGCAGTGATAAGCATCACTGTCCGTTTTTGTTTAAGCAGATGGCATGAGATACAATATCGGAAAAGGAGCATGTATGGATCCTGCTGCGACTCATGGACTTTGGGCTGATCTGCATCGCCCGGATCTTTCTCCGGCTGAAGCCGATTTCTCGGTGATTGGCGTTCCTTACGATGGAGCCGCATGCGCGCGCAAAGGCGCAGCCCTTGGGCCTGAGCGGATCCGTTTCTGGTCCACTCATTTGACTCCCTTCAGCGAAGATCGCATAAGGCTGGGCGATATACGAATCTGCGATTTGGGCGATATCCCCATTACGAACCAAGAGCGGGATTTTGAACTGGTCCGCCAAAAAGTAGCGGCTCTGCCCAATGTGCCAATCATCCTTGGCGGAGACCATTCGATCAGCATCCCTGTTTTTCAGGCCCAGTGCGAACGCTATAAGGGGCAACGTCTCGGTGTGTTATGGGTGGACGCGCATCCTGATCTGTGCGATGTCTTTACGGGTTCCAAGCTCTCACATGCCTGTGTCCTGCGCCGCGCACTTGAGTTTGGGATCGAGCCTCAGGAAGTCTGCCTTGTGGGTGTGCGTTCGTGGGAGGACCAGGAGATTGACTTGATCGAAAATGGTGGCCTCAATGTTTATACGGCTGCACGTGTTGCAGAACGCGGCATGAAAAGTGTTGCATCCAGCGTGTACAGTAAGTTAAGCGATTGCGACGCTGTCCATATTTCACTGGATATTGACTGTCTCGATCCCGCGTTTGCCCCAGGCACAGGCATTCCAGAATCGGGTGGGCTGACCTCGCGTGAAGTCATCACGCTTATTAAATCCTTGCGCGGACTTCCATTGGTCGGTCTGGATGTTGTCGAGGTTTCGCCGCCGATTGATCACTCCGAAGCCACTGTTTTCGCGGCGTTGAAAATCATCATGGAGTATATGGCAGTATTCGCACGTGGAAAGAAAAGCTAATAAGGAGTTTGTTCGTGGAAATTAATCTAGAAAAACTTGAAGTAATCCACAACGCGGAGAAGGATCGTTTTGAGACCTGGATAGATAACCAGCTCTCTAAACTGGATTACCTGCTGGACGAAGATACAATCGTGATGACTCACGTGGGTGTTTACCCCGAACATAGAGGACAGGGGGTCGCCGGAAAATTAGTAGAAGTGGCTCTGAACTATGCAGAAAAGAATTCGCTGCGGGTCATCCCGATGTGCCCCTATGTTGCCGCTTATATCCGCAGACACCCCCAATATATCGATCTCACAAAACAAAAAAAATTTGAATGAGCTGGAAAGAAATCACGTTTCGCCATGCCACGCGCGCCGACCTGCCTGCTATTGTTCGGATGCTTGCAGATGATGAGCTGGGCAGCCAGCGTGAACGATATGTAGTTCCAATACCTGAGTCTTATTACGCGGCTTTTGAAGAGATCAATAACGATCCCAACCACGAGTTGATTGTCGCCGAACTAAATGGGGAGGTGATGGGTACGCTGCATCTCATGTTTCTTCCCTCCATCAGCTTTCAGGGTAGATTGCGTGCACAGATCGAATCTGTGCGCGTAGACAAGAAATATCAAAATCAGGGAATTGGAAGTGAGATGATGCAATGGACAATTAAACGCGCCCGGGAGCGCGGCGCGCATGTCGTTCAACTGACCACACACCAGTCTCGCGAAGATGCGCATCGTTTCTATGAAAGGCTGGGATTTAAGGGGACACACTTGGGGATGAAAATGAGCCTGAAGTAGCTTTCCAAAAAAGAAGACAACCTATTTATCAAGATTCATTTCGGTGATTTTGGCCGCCAAGTGCGCTAAGGCTTTAAAAGCTTTTCTTCATATTTTCGCGTGCTTCGTAGCGCAATGTGCGACCACAGCCTGACCCAATGCCAACCCGCCGTCGTTCGCTGGTGTTTGTTTGTGGAAATAGACAATAAAGCCATCCTGTTCCAGTCTATCCCGAACGAGATTAAGAAGGATCTGGTTTTGCCATACGCCACCGGATAAAGCCACTTCGTTCAAACCCGTCTTTTTACGCGCAAGGTTGCAAATATCAACTGACATTTGTGTGATGCTTTTATGGAA
>DASWKT010000261.1:0-26262 GCA_036396515.1 Anaerolineales bacterium
CAGCGATGCATCGCGTCGATCATCCATGGTGGTTGTCCCCGCGTGATCGGCGCGGCCGATGAATGACAGGCGATACGACCAAATGCCAACAATCGCAGACACAATCCCAATGTTCGTGCCTGCACGCTCGAGCCGCTTGCCCTGCTCGATGTGCAGTTCAAGATAACCTGCAAGCGAATCCTGTGGTCGCGCCGCGCCCAACATGCTTTTATCCGATAGGCCGGCGCGTTTCATCCCTTCAAGCAGAGACTCACGCCCACCGCGCGGATTTTCTAAAATCTCATCACGGAGATGACCTGCCAGCGCTGCGCTCCCCAGCAGACCTACCAGAGTGCCTTCCTCATCGGTGAAATCAATCGCCTCCAAATTAAGCCTGAGCCTGAGTCCCGCCTCCTTGACCGTCCTCAACACTTCGAGCGCGGCCATCACACCGAGCGCGCCGTCAAAGCGACCGCCATTCGGCACGGAATCAAGATGAGACCCGAGAAGAAGCGTTTGGTCTCGATACGGCGGCGATGGTTGAGTAGCGTTCTCCGTGTGTGGAAAACCGCCGCCTACTCGACCAGCCCTAGCAAGGACGGCGGAATGGTTCCCTGCGCCATCTGTGCGAAATTCCAATCCTGCTCTCCCGATCTGTTCGCGGAACCATTGACGCGCTGCAAGATGCGCTTCACTGAGCGCAGGACGATTCACACCACCATCGTCCGTTGCACCCAGCCTGTGGCTGTGAGCCAGCTCGTTGAACGCGGCGAGCATCCGGTCTGAATTGACGCGCAGAGTATGCAATATATCAGTCATGTAATGACCTGTGGTCTGCAAAATGGCCCTGCAAATGTGAACCCATTTTATTGAAAATGGATGAACGATTCAACAAATTTAACAGCGAGATGGTGGACGTATGCTCGCCATACTTTATGTGTAACCTTTTCTAACGATAATTTAGACCAAAATGCTTGACTTTGCAAAACCGATAACTATAATGTTGATAAATATCTGTATAGGTCCTTTTGCGGGCGTTTGCACACAAAATGCCAAGAATTTGGCAAACCAATATCGAAACGAGCCTGCATAGTGTAACTTGTTACGACTGGTTGTGACCAATTTTACGACCGAATTACGACCAGGTGCTGTAACCTTACAGATATGTTATCTGTCTTGATTACAGGATGACTCAGAGTACACAGTGAGTCAACAGCTAGGTTGGCACCTGTGTTGGTTCTTGCTTTTTAAATTTATACCAGAGGAGAGTGCCTATCATAGATTCAAATCTACTGCCCATACATACTATAAATGAAACTTTCTTAATTTGGACACTCCATCTTGAGCTACAAGTGAGGACATCTGTTGGTCAAAAGTTGCTAGCTCGCTCAGGAAAGTGCCTATTTTCTCCGAGTTGATAGAGTAAGTACTGATTTATAACTCTAAGACAATGATCGTTACGAAATTTTCGAGATTCATTTTGATTGCCCAGATCGCCTGGGGCTCTTGTTGGCAATAACGCCAATAAGGAGGATATTATGAGGAAGAATTTTGCTGCAATAACTTTTGTGATGGTGTGCGTCATTGCAACTTTGATGCTAGGTGCCGCGCAACTCAACGCGACTGCAGCCCCATTAGCGAGCCATGTCCCCCCGGTTTTTGTGCCAGGAAACCCTAGCTGTCCTCCCGGCACGATCGAACTCAAAGTGGAGGCAGCCATCCAAGGAGATCCCATACTCGATGGCACCTACAGCGATGGGGTACTGACCGTCACGATTGACGTCCAAACTACGGCTAGTGGTCAAGTCTTTGATTTCACAGCTAATATTGGCATCGATGTGGTTATTGCCAAAGGGGGACCTAATGCGAATGTCTACACGTACGTTCCTGAGGTGACTGCTGATACAGGCCTGCATGCACCACTCAATACCACTACATACTTTGATCTGAGCCACATTTCCTTCTGTTACGATATCGAGCCAGCGACCAACACACCAACGGATACCCCTACCAATACACCCACTAACACTCCAACCGATACCCCTACCTCAACACCAACCAACACACCGACGGACACTCCTACCAACACACCGACGGACACTCCGACCAGTACGCCAACGGATACTCCAACGAGTACGCCAACCGACACACCTACCAATACTCCAACAGATACACCGACCCCGACACCGACTGACACGCCTACTAACACTCCAACAGATACGCCGACCTCAACACCGACGGATACGCCTACCAACACACCAACGCCAACTGACACGCCTACCAACACGCCCACTAATACTCCAACGGATACACCCACATCTACGCCTACTGATACACCTACCAACACACCGACTGACACACCAACGCCAACCGACACGCCTACTAACACACCAACCAATACGCCTACAGACACACCCACTGCGACGCCAACGGATACACCCACATCAACACCGACCGACACTCCGACGAGTACACCAACTCGTACACCGACCAACACACCCACTAAGACGCCAACACCAACACAGCAGCTCGGACAACTGAAGGTCTGTAAAATTGCTGGCGCGGGCGTTCCAGAAGGCACTCTCTTTACCATCAATGTGAACGGCACCAGTTACAGCGTGCCAGCAGGAAAAGAGAACGGCTTCTGCGTGCTCGCTGGACAGTTCCCACTGAATACGCAGGTCACAATCCAAGAGGTCATTCCCGCGGGCTATATCGTTGCTCGCATCGAAGTCAAGCCTGACGGCCGGACAGTCAGCAAAAACGTATCACTCGGCAAAGTGGTCGTCAAGATCGGGACGGGTGTGACCGAGGTCATCTTTACGAATAAGGTGCCTACTACTCCCACAGCAACACCACAGTTTACCGCCACGCCCAAACCGACCAGGACACCAATAGTAGGTACTCCCACACCTACTCCAGCTCCAACAGGTCGCCTGCAGATCTGTAAGGAAGCGGATGGAGCAGGTGTTAGTGGTGACTTTACCTTCCAGTTTGCGGGCAAATCGAGGACAATCCCGGTCGGTGCGTGCACATCGCTCATCGTCGTGCCCGTGGGATCCTTGACAATCACCGAAGTGGCAAAGGCAGGCTATGTGTTGACGGATATATACACGATCCCGGCAGACCGCCTCATCAGCGAGAATCTGGCCACCAGGAGCGCGACCGTGACTATTGTGCAAGGTGGCGCCTCCACACAAACGATCGTTGTTTTCCGCAACCGTGCCCAGACCACACAGTCAATTACCAATACGGCCTCCATTACGAATACGGCGAAAAGTGTGAATCCTCTCACAGCATTCATGCAGGCCTTGGGGGATGGCCTGGCTGGGTGGCTGGAGCCAAGCACCTCTGCATCGATCCAATAGTTGCCGTGAGCTGGTGACGCTGAGGAACGTAAAACGAAACAAGGCTCAAGGCGATGGATGTGAATCCATCGCCTTGAGCCTCAACCAAACTCAAGTTTTTAGTAGAGTGCCAGGTGGGTTAACCACTGACAAACCTCATCCATCACATCTTGAGCACTAATAACGCAGTGAGGTCGCAATCAAACTCCTGACAGTCTTGACGTACTATTCTCCGCATTGGACCGGCCTGACAGCACACGCTGTCCAGGCTGCCGAAGGTCTGGCCGCGCGCGGTGTCGAGGTCACTGTGCTGACGGTACGCCATTCCCCCGAGCTCAAGCGCGATGAAGTCATCAACGGTGTGCGCGTCGTACGACTGCAGCCTGTCGCGCGTTTTAGCCGCGGGATGATTACGCCTGCCTTATTATGGGCCGCGCCCTGGTTGATCGCGCAGAATGATGTGGTGCAAATCCACACCCCGCTTCCGGAAGGACCGATCATCGGCGCCTGGTGCCGGCTCTTGCATCGACCGTTGCTGATGACTCATCATGGGGATTTGGTGATGCCGCCCGGCCTCCTCAACCAGGTATTGCAAAAGATCGGCTATTACATCCTGCTCACCACCGGGATGCTGGCAAATGCGGTCACATCATACAGCCGGGACTATTTTGAACATTCCCATCTCCTCAACCATTTTGAAAATAAATTGACCTGTATCTACCCACCTGTCAAGATTCCTATGCCAGACCTACAGGCGGCTCATGCGTGGCGTCATGAATTAGGACTGGATGACAAATTGCTGATCGGTTTTGCCGGCCGCTGGGTCGAAGAAAAGGGCTTTGACTATTTATTGCAGGCATTCCCTCTGATCCAGAAGAATTTCCCCAATGCACACCTCATTTTCGCCGGTGACAATAATGTCGTTTACGATAATTTTTACAAGCACTGTTTGCCCTTGATTGAGCCAATTAAGGAATACTTTACAAATCTTGGATTAATCCGCGACCCTGAAAAGATGGCAAACTTTTATGCGCTGTGTGATCTTTTCGTACAACCCAGTCGCACAGATATGCTGGGCCTGACACAAGTTGAAGCAATGTTAAATGGCACACCCGTCATTGCAAGCGATATTCCAGGTGCGCGTGTTGTAGTCAGAGAAACCGGTTTTGGCAAACTCTTCCCTATGGGTGATCTTGGCGCATTGGCAGAGGCCATCGGTCATGTCATCCAAAACCTGGAACAGTATCGTCCTGCGCGCGAAAGCGTACGCCAGATCTTTAGCACAGATAAATCGTTGAGCCAATATCAAACGTTGCTAGAAGGTCTTGTCCCTTCACCCAAGTCCATGTCTGCGCCCACAGGTCTTTCAACACCTGCTGTGATGAACTCAGAGACTGGAACGCAAGCCAAACAAGTGGAGATCATGCGCTCTCGCGGCAACGGCATGCAATGGAAGACATTGACAATGCAGGACCGCGCGACCCTTGATGTCATTCTGCGCAACGAGGCAGATATGGCCTATCGCCGTCGCGCCCCCATCCTTCTAGATTATCTTGAATTGCAGGATGGCGAATCGGTCTTCGACTGTGGTTGCGGAGTGGGATTTTTCTTGATGGCGCTGGGCAAACTGCGCAATCTAAAGCTTGTCGGTCTGGATGGCGATATGGAACGACTGCACTGGGCACAGCGTGAACACGTTCCCGCATCGCTCCTCAGCGGTGATATTTTTGACCTGCCGGTGGCAGATGAGACATTTGACAAAGTGCTCTTTACTGAAGTGCTCGAGCATCTCAGCGATGATCGCCGTGGCTTGCGTGAGATCTATCGCATATTGAAACCCGGCGGTATTCTCGCGCTGTCTGTACCCCATGCACATTATCCTTTCTGGTGGGATCCCTTGAATGCCATCTGGATACGCGTCGGCGGTCAACCCATCCGTAAAGGTCCCATTGCGGGCATATGGTCGAATCATGAGCGGTTATATGGGCCGGATGACCTTGTTAAAAAAATGCTGGAGGCTGGCTTCGAACTCGAAACTGTCGAGGAACAAACACACTATTCCTTCCCCTTCATCCACTTTCTCGTTTATGGGATTGGCAAACCATTAATCGAAAAGAATCTGCTCCCCTCGTCGCTCCGCGCCAGCGCGGACCGCTTCAGCGGCGAGCAGAATACAGGCAGTGCCCTCAACCCGATCAGCCTGGGGGTAAATGTGTTGCGTTACTTTGATCGCTGGAATGATACCCCTGCCATAGAAAGGCAATCTACTTTCGTCAATATCCTGGTCAAGGCGCGCAAACCTGGGCGATAAGCAAAAGGGACTCACGATACATTTGCTTAGGGTACAATACAGCACTGCGAGAATTTATCTTAGTCAAATCAAGCAAATGTTTCGTATTGCCCGCGTACGCATACGGTGGATAAATAAAGATCAACACGACTCAACTGTAGTGTTGACGACACAGCCTGCCCAAGTGATAGAGAGTACACCACTCCCCCGTCTATGGATGTTTAATCCCCAGAATTGGCGAGTACGTGTGAAGTGGGTGGGATTTGGTTCAACGGATAGTGCGATGCATGAAGAATCATCCAGCCAAGTGTTAGGGATGTTTGACCTGCCGAAATTACGAGTGCGCGTGAGGTGGGTAGGCCTAGGTGCGATGAAAAGCATCAACGTTTGGGCCTGGGGCTTGTTCATACTCGTGCTAGGCATCTTTGCCTTTACACAACTTGCTCTTGGGAATTATGTAGATCCTGCTTTTGAAGCAGAAAGGGCTAAACTTGCTGGCTTCATTACCGATGAAGTAAGTCTGAATGACGAAACGATTCGAATGACTCATTCATCGCTCGATATAGGACAATCACCAGACATCTTCGATCATGATATAGAGACTCTTATACGCGGGCTGGAGGCAAATCCATTTATACTTGATTTTGAATTCTCTCAACCGCATGCAATAAAAGGCCTGGTGATGGATTTTGGACGCATGGATTTTGTCATGCGGGTGCAGGTATATGGTACTGAAGATTCAAGCCCCATCTCCTATGCGAGCGAATATCGGCAACAGCCCCCGATCCCACATGTGGATATCAATTTTGTCAATGGGCCTGAACAAGTTAGGCGAATCTATATCGAAATTGAGCAAATCAATCCTCCCGATGAGATACATATTCATGTACGAGAAGTGGTGTTCAAAGAATAATCTATTTCAAAAAAACAAGCTGGGTAACTGCAACACAACGTTAATGAAGGTGTAATTTACTTAAGTTATTATGTTCAAACGATCAGCCATGGACGAATTAGACCAGAATCCACATTCCAATCATCAGACCCTGCCCCGAAGCGCAGAATTGACCATGCCGCTTGAAGGCGAACAAAGTGCACCGGTTTCGAAGGATGCTCAGTCACAGTCGGAAGAGATAACTGTAACGTCAGAGAGCGCCTCTGCAGATTCCATTCCTCCTACGATCGCTGCAGCGACCTCAGGGCTTTCATTCATCGAACGCTACTGGAAGCTTGCGTTGATTGTGGTCCTGGTGCTCGGTCTTGCCCTCCGTACACGTGGACTGAATTGGGATGAAGGACAGCATCTCCATCCCGATGAACGTTTCCTTACAATGGTTGAATCTGCGATTCGGCTACCCAGTTCTTTGGGGGAATATTTCGATACGGCGCAATCGCCTCTGAATCCTTACAACAATAATTTTGGTTCATTCGTCTATGGCACCGCTCCGCTTTTCTTCGTACGCTTGATAGGTGAATTGATCGGACTGACTGACTATGAAAAAATGGTGCTCCTTGGCCGGGCATTGTCTGCCATTGCCGACGTTTTTGTGCTGGTAATGACATTTTTTATAGGCAGGCGTTTATATGGTCTGCGTATTGGCCTCCTGGCGGCGCTCTTGTATGCGCTCTCCGTACTGCCAATCCAGCAATCACACTTTTTTACAGTTGATACATTTACGAATATTCCCCTGATGCTTGCTTTTTGGTTCACGCTCGACATTGCGGAAGGCAAGCGCGGTGGATGGGCATTCATCCTGGCAGGTGCTTGTTTCGGTCTTATGCTTGCCTCCCGAATCAACCTGGCGCCATTCATTGGCATTATTGCGATTGCTGCGCTCCTGCGATTAATAAAATCTCTGGAAGATGTCCAGCGGATGACCGTCGAAGTAGGCAATCTGAATTTAGAGAAGACTTTTGAGACGGCCGATCCGGCTGCGTTGGATTCCACGGCTGTTGGTGAAGCTTTGCCGACGCGTTCGTTTCGGATGGGTCCGCTCCTCATCGAGATCGAGTACAAACCCGAAGCACGCGCTGGAACAGCAGGCGGCGATGCAAAAGCCAACCATTGGGTAAGCGTGCGACGGGTTCTCTTAGGATTGATTCTGGCAGTTGTTGCCGCCATTATCATCTTCCGCATTGCTCAACCGTATGCGTTTGATGGATTCCTTAAGTTCAATCCACAATTTCTCGATGACATGTCGAAGGCTCAACGAGTTGTTTCCGGACAAGATGATTATCCACCGGGGCACCAATGGACTAATCGCGCGCCCTACTGGTTCCCCTGGTATAACATCGTGTTCTGGGGGTTGGGACCCGCGCTAGGTTTTGCGGCCTGGCTCGGCGTCGCGTTAGCCGCCTTTCAGGTTTGGCGTAACCGGCGCTGGGAACATCTCTTGATTTTGTTATGGGTGGTTGGAATGTTTTTTTATCACGGACAGCAGTTCGTGAAGACCATGCGTTACTTCCTGCCGCTTTATCCGTTCCTTGCGATATTTGCTGCTTTCTTCCTGTTTGCAGTCTGGGATCGAGCAAAAGCGCTGATACAAGATGTTCGGGATGTACGGGTTGCCAGGAGCACGCAATTTTTCTCGGGAATGCTGTTCGTCATCGTAATTGGTCTTACCTTTTTCTGGGCAGCCGCCTCCACCTCCATCTATACACGGACAAATACGCGCGTGGCTGCCTCCCGCTGGATTTACGCCAATGTTTCGGATTCAGAGGTTCTGGGCGGCGAACACTGGGATGATGCTCTACCATTGCGAGTGGACGGCAAGGATTATTTCCGCGACCATGAGGGGGTGATGCTCGAACTCTATGGAGAAGACACGCTTGAAAAACGCGAACAGATGGTCGGATGGATGGATCAGGTGGACTATATCATCCTGTCATCCAATCGTCTGTATGGCTCGATCCCGCGCCTGCCCATGCGCTTCCCGTTGACGACCAGATATTACGATTGGCTATTCAATGGACAACTCGGATTTGAACCGGTCAAAGAGTTCACATCGTATCCGCAATTCTTAGGCATCACTATCAACGATGATAACGCTGAAGAGGCGTTTACGGTTTATGACCATCCAAAAGTCATCATCTTCAAAAAGACCTCCGCCTATTCGCATGATTATACGGTCGAATTATTTAACAGCGTGGATCTGACTGAGGTACTTCGTCTCAAGCCCATCGATGCAGACGCCTCGCGCCGCCAGTTCCGGATGAACACCGGTGATCTGGCGGCGAACCGCGCCGGAGGAACGTGGAGCGAGCTCTTTGATACCAGTGACCTAGTGAACCGTATTCCACTTCCCATCTGGCTGGTTATGGTCTGG
Source organism: Anaerolineales bacterium (assembly GCA_036396515.1). Classification (GTDB taxonomy): domain Bacteria; phylum Chloroflexota; class Anaerolineae; order Anaerolineales; family Villigracilaceae; genus Defluviilinea. The sequence continues at coordinate 8,940 of DASWKT010000261.1, forward strand.
CTCATCGGTATCCTGGCATTCCCATTTACATTCATCGTATTTCGCGGCTTTGCCGATCGCGGGTATGCCTTTGCCAAAGCCCTGGGCATTCTATTCATCGCATGGTTCGCATGGACATTGAGCAGCTATCATATCCTGCCATTCAGCCGTCTGCCCATTCTGCTCGGGTTGATCGTCATGGTCGCATCCGGCCTGCTGATCGCGAGGCGGCACCGGGACGAGATGCGCTCGTACATCAGAACCAATCTCAAGCTCCTGCTTATCGGAGATCTCGTCTTTTTCACTTTCTTTGCGATTGACCTCGCCATCCGCTATGGAAACCCGGACCTCTGGCATCACTCCTTTGGCGGTGAAAAGCCCATGGATTTTGCCTTCCTCAACGCCATACTCAAGACGACATACTTTCCGCCCTATAACCCTTGGTTTACCGGCAATTACATTAACTATTACTACTTTGGACAGCTCATCAGCGCGACCCTCATCCGCCTGAGCGGTATCACACCTGAAGTAGCATACAACTTGTTGATACCCATGTTCTTTGGGTTGGCTGCGGGCGGGGCGTATGGAATTGTATTCAATTTGGTCGTATCCAGACGCCAACACGCAACATTCGAAGCACAGTCTTCTGCACAGAAGGCTCAAGGGCACAGTGTCGTCCTGCCAGCTGTTGCGGGTGTATTTGCGGCTGTTCTGGTTCTCCTAATTGGCAACTTCGGGGAGGTCCAATTAGCTACCAAGGCATTGATCGGCCTGGGTGGCAGCCCTGGAGTCATCGGGTTTTTCAGCGGATTGAACAAATGGCTTTTTGGGGGGCAGGCAATCCCGGTCCCGATCGGCGACTGGTACTGGACAGCCACGCGTGCGATTCCGGATACGATCAACGAATTTCCCTTCTTCACCTTCCTCTACGGGGACTTGCATGCTCACTTAATCGCGATCCCTTATGCGCTTATTGCATTGGGTCTTGCCACCCACGCAATACTCAATCGTGGACAGTTGCGCTGGTACGACCTGGGACTCATTGCTCTCGTGCTCGGAGCATTGAACGCCGGCAATACCTGGGACTATCCAACGTATTTGGGCATTATCGGAGCGGCAATGATCCTGGGGCTGAATCATGAATGGAAAGAACATCACGACCGACAAACCTTCGATTGGCATGAATCGTTGCAGAAGTGGCTACTGTTTGTCCTGCTCGTCTTCTTCCAGTTCGTTCTGTTTGTAGTCCCACTGACTATTCTGGGCATACGGGCGACGCTCCCTGCAGCAATCTATATGCTCCTCTTACTTTTCGGCATCGGGATCGGTCTGAGCCAGGCTGGATGGCGCTGGGACCCATCTGACTTGGCGCGCAGGTTCGGCTGGCGATTTCTGGCTATTATGATCCTTTCTATATCGTTTTTTCTGCCCTATATCCTCGATTATGCAACGGGATATGCCAAAGTTGAATTGTGGCGTGGCGACCGCACAACGCTGATTCAGTACCTCACCGTCCACGGGATCTTTCTTTTTATCGTGGCAACTTTTTTTGTGGTAACAATCCTCACAAACGTTCTGCGGAAGGATTATCCCGGACCGTCAGGCTTCGAGCTTACCGGTTGGGCACTCTATCTGGTGCCTGTCTTATTCATCGCCGAGATTGCACTAATGGCATTAAAGCTCTGGGTGTTTGCCCTCCTGCTTCCACTTATTATCCTGGGAGTCTGGCTTGTCCTGCACAGGCGCACACCCGTTGAGGTACGCTGGGTAGGCATGCTCATGCTCGTAAGCCTGGTGCTCACATTAATGGTGGAAGGGGTTATCCTCAAGGGTGACGTCGGGCGCATGAATACTGTCTTCAAATTCTACCTGCAGGCCTGGGTGATCTTTGGCGTGGCAGGCGCAACCGGTCTGGCGCTGGTCGTCGAGCATCTGGTTCCTGCGCGTGGTGCAGTGCCCGCCCCGGCTGATGTGTCCTCCACGATGACGCAAACGCCAGGAATCTTTTCGTCGTCGACGCTGAAGACAATTCGCTGGGTATGGTGGGGAGTGTTCGCTGTTTTGATTTCCGCCGGCCTGCTCTATACCTTGGCAGCCACCCGGGCAAAAGTGAATGACCGTTACGTCGAGGGTTCACCACCCGGACTAAATGGCATGGCCTATATGCGCAAGGCCACCTATAACGAAAATAATCAGCAGCTCGCTCTGCGTGAGGATTATGATGCCATTCAATGGATGCGCAAGAATATCAAAGGATCGCCGGTCATTGTCGAAGGCAATACGGGACTGTACCACTGGGGCAACCGCTATTCGGTTTATACAGGATTGCCCACGATCATCGGCTGGGACTGGCACACCAAACAGCAATATTCCTTGTTACCAAGCGACCTGATCGACTACCGCGTCGAATTGGTTCGGGAATTTTACAGCACGCCGGACGCGAACAGGGCCATGGAAATCGCGCAGCGTTATGATGTTTCGTACGTGGTCGTTGGTGGATTGGAGCGCGCAGTGTACGACGTGGCCGGATTGAACAAATTTCAGGTGATGGCGCAGGGCGGCACCTTGCTTAAGGTGTATGATGCAGATAACGTTCAGATTTATCAAGTGCCATCTGAGCAGACCTTATCCTTGGAGCAATAATTCTAAAACTTTATATGAAGGATGATGTCAATTCGCCGCGCAAATGGGAAGCGGATTACGAGCGCAAGACCGATGGTTGGGATTTGGGTGCACCCACACCCATATTCAAACGCCTTATCTTAAGCCGACAACTGATTCCAGGACGAATGATCGTGCTTGGGGCCGGGCGCGGTCACGACGCGCGTGAGTTTGCCCGCACTGGGTTTCAGGTCACCGCCGTTGACTTTGCGTCACAGGCTGTCCAGGAGATGCAGCGCTTGTCCGGCCCTGAGGCCTCCGTGGAAATTTTACAGCATGATATTTTTGCGTTGCCGGAGACGCTAAATAAATCCTTCGATTATGTCCTTGAATACACCTGTTTTTGTGCCATTGACCCCAGGCGCCGCCGCGAATATGCCGACGTTGTGACGCATTTGCTCAAGCCCAATGGTATTTACATCGACCTCGCATTTCCGCTGGATGGCCGCACAGGCGGGCCCCCATTTGCAGTTTCGGCCTCGGAGATCCTCGATCTCTTCCAAAGGCGCGAATTCAAATTGATCTTCGATGAAGTCCCGGCAGACTCGGTACCTTCACGCCGCGGTGTTGAAGAATTATTCATTTTTCAAAAAATGGATTAATCTTGCGTAAGAGGAACGCTTTCGAGTTATAGGGGGAATCCCGCCTTGAATATGGGGTTAGTAACTATTTCATATCATAACCGTTCGACTATGATTAAGGAAGGCAAGAAAGGAGATGGTCCATGGAAGCAACGAATATAACCAGGACTTTGACCCCGAACTGGGATTTTGCTGAACTGGCTTCTGATGCGGAAATCGAGCATGCCGCACAGGCACTTGAGGCACATGGCATCCATACATTAATTGCTGAGAATGGTGAAGAAGCGGAACAAATGGTCTTTGATCTCTTGCCCGAAGGCGCGGAAGTATTTACAGCCTCATCACAAACGCTTGAACAACTGGATATCCCTGCCGCGCTTGAAAGATCAGAACAATATGAGTTGGTCCGTTCAAAATTAAAGAAGATGGACCCCAGGACCCAGAACCGAGAAATGGTGAAACTGGGAGCCACGCCTGAGTACATCATCGGCAGTGTCCATGCCGTGACCGAGGAAGGCCAGGTGTTCGTCGCATCGAATACAGGGAGTCAGCCCGGCCCCTATTCCGCTGGCGCCGAAAAGGTGATCTGGGTGGTCGGGGCGCAAAAGATCGTCAGAGATTTTCAGGAAGGCATGCAGCGGATTGAAGAGTATGCCTTCCCGCGTGAAGATGAACGCCTGATGCGGGCAATGGGCAAGCACAGCGGCATCAACAAGGTGTTGATGGTCAATAAGGAAATTCAGCCGGGCCGCATCACGATGATCATCGTAAAAGAGGAGCTTGGCTTTTAAAGAGAAAGAACTCCAAAGTTACCAGACTTTGGAGTTCTACTTTATCGGTCGTCCCAAGGATGACTGATCCTGCAGAATTCTCCTGATTTTTTCGTTTAATTTATTGAACAAGCGAGTGTGTTTTATGAAACGGATAGAAGAAAAATTCAATAGAACTGTAAAATACTGGCGCATCCGCTACAAGCAGGCAAGCGGTCGAGATCGCTTGTCTTTGGGGATGTTTGCGTTAGTGATGCTGGTGTACACCTGGTGGGCGATGCTGGTGTCCTGATTCCCAAACCCCGCGCGCCGAAGGATAGTTCTCGCGCGCCATGATTGCTAAACATAACTGCTTCTTTCATAAGCGGTCGATGATGCCTCCCTAGGTTCGGTGCTGGAGCTAGGGAGGTCGGCTTTAGGGATGGCGGTATAATGTTGCAAAGTAGCTGGGTTGATGTATAGACCAGAACAAGAGGAAGGAGCATAAGATGAATCGCAGATCCATACTGATCATTATTAATCGCATCGCCAAGTTATTGCCCTTCCTGGCTCCATTCATTGAGAAGGTTACGGCAGTATTATTGGCCCGCATTGAAAGTGCCGATGATATTATAAAGAGGCGACTGCAAGTTGATGCCCCTGTTCAGCCGAAAAAGTCGGAACCTTCCGGTAACAATGTACTGCTTAATAAAAAACAAGATTCTGTAGAAGATAAGACAGGAGTTGTGCCACCTCCAAAGAAGGAGGATGTAGACAGGGTTCCCCCAACCGCAACCCAAAGAGAACCTGAGCCAATCAACGCAAGTGCTTCGGTTCCTGCTCAAGAGATTGCGCTGAAACAAATTGAGCAAGATTTTCAAGATAGTCGAGAGAGAAAAGCACGGATGCTGAGAAACATAAATTCTCAGGAATCTACAGTTTTCAGGCTCATGATTATTTTCTCCGTGGTCTCACTCTTTTTCATCATTTGGGGAGGCTATATTATGTTCCAAAGTGGGCTCAATGTATTGGCCATACTCGTAGAGATTGTTGGTCTGTTGGGCGGGGCGGGATCGCTAATACTCCGGCGACTTCAGGAAGGGCTCAAGGAAAAAGCAGCTTCTATTGAAAGGCAGCAGGATGAGCAGACTCGCTATCTACGTGCAATTCAGACAGCCTTATCACTAACTGGCCCTGAAAGGGAAAAGCAATTGGCGGAAACTGCAAAATGGTTGCGAGATAGAGCCGGTATTAATAACTGATTTGAGGGAAGACCGTTCGAGCTTCCGCCTCCGGTGAGATTCCCCAAAAGTGATAGACTCTATCGAAATGGTGACTGCACGGACCTAGATAGTTCGCCTAGGAGTAACAGTATGTCAGACGAGCAGCAAGCAGCGCCTGATCCCCAGATGGGTACGGTTTCCGGAGAAATACCCACGAGCCATGGCGATGTGCTAACCGATAATACCGGTGCGACCATCCTCATACGTACAGATAGGCACTCGCTCCGAGAGTGGTGGCATGAAATACTCCGCGTTCACGGAAGGTACTCCTGTTATGCCATATTTCTCACCCTGCCTTCCGACATGGAAGCTCTTCGCTACCTGACCGAATACAGCAAAGAACTCGACCTTATTTCGGGGAAAAACTGCCTGGTGATCGCATTGAGCAAAACAGGCTTCCAGCGACCGGGTATTGATCATGCAGGCTGGCGAACTTTTATAGAAGCGCACACCAGGGAAGGCCATAGCGTTGTCGTTGCCAAGCTATTCGGAATTGAATTTACAGAGTTCCCCTGTCTGCTTATATTCGAAGATATTCGCTCGCCAGAGCATGTTGCCATCAAGTTAACCCGGATGACGGCGGCAGACATTGCCACCCGAATGCGCCTCATCTTTGCCATCATTGACATTTCAATTCAGGAAAAGAAGAACCCCCTGGAGGAGTTGGAGAAACAACAAAGTCTCGAGGTTTTTCAAAAGAGGCGCCAATCCATCGGCACCAAGGTAGGTGGGCTTCTTGAGAAGACGTTTGAAACGGCCATGGAAGCCTGGATTAATGCAACGATCAAATGAGCTATAAAGCAGGTTAAGCAACAGGAAGAGTATTTTAGCGCAGCTATAGCCAATTATGTTGAGGGCCTCCACCAGGTCCTCGAGGAGGAAACGTTGGCAGAGATCATAACGAAATACATTCTGACAATTCTTGGGGCAACTTCTAGCACGGTCATACTAGGAGGTTTAGGAGCCTTAAGTTTTTATATTGCCTGGAAACACAAGCAAGGCCGAATGAAATAGTAAAGAGCGCTGTGGATGCATGGATCAGCTAGCGATCACGCCTCCTGTTCACCCTGATTACTAAGAACATATCTTAGACACAAAACGAGGGCCTGGCTTCTAGCAGAAAGGACTCCAAAGTCGAACAACTTTGGAGTTCTGCTTTATCGGTCGTCCCAAGGATGACGGATCCTGCAGAATTCTCCTGATTTTTTCGTTTAATTTATTGAACAAGCGATTGTGCATTATGAAACGGATAAAAGAAAAATTCAAGAGAACTGTGAAATATTGGCGCATAAGCTACCACCAGGCAAACGGACGAGATCGTTTGTCCATGGGTCTGTTTGCCTTATTGATGCTGGCTTACACCTGGTGGGTTATACTGGTGTTCTAATTCCCAAAAGCAAGCTGCGGCATTAGGTCTGTAATACTATTTTCCAGATCGCAACAAACTAGATGGGCAAAGGGAAATCCCGATTTGCCCACACACCTCTCTTCCTTGGGGAGCAGGTGATGGACAATCAGCACCTCACTTAGCGTGGCTGCCCGCGGACCTGGAAACTGAGCCCATCCATAATGGATTGAATCTTCGCAGGCGCGGGTGGATGTTTCTCTGCATGATGAAATACGACAGTCAACACAAAGGGACCCCTGTGCTCCTCCAGCGGCATCCATTCAGACGTCAGCATGACCCCCGGACGTCCATTGACATTGACCACATGGTGATCATAATTCGCCAGTTGCTCTGCTTGTTCACGCGTGCAAATGGCAATGGCTTGATCAGGATAAATCTGGTTAAAGTTTGAAGATCGGGACATAAATGAGTTGATAAATTTCGCCCACAAGCATCACGAAACAGAGGGTTTTGCGAAAAATGTGCGCCGGTCCAAAAGGATCAACAGCACTGCCATAATCAAACAGGATCCAAATAACAACCAGCTCGCGGGTACTATCGAAAGCCCGCGATTGAGAACGACCAGGCCATTTTGCACACCATGCAGGAATGTCACCGCCCACAAGCTGTGACGGCTGCGGACATACGTCCATGTGAGGATAATGGAAATCAAGACGACAGATCCCACTTGCGCAATCGCTGGCACACTTTCAGACATCATGCCAGGCAAAAGGATCGTCAGGTGCAGGAATCCCCACGGCACACCGATCAGCAGGCTTGCCTCCAGGGGTGACCGTGTCCTCAAGACACGGTCGAGTGCATAACTGCGCCATCCTATCTCTTCGAACAATGCCAACGGGATCGTGGCTAGAAGGATGAACCATGCGCTTGGATCGCTGAAATCAGTTTTGACCGGCATTCGAAACAGAATTGCGATCAGCCAGGCGATCACACGGACCAATGCGCCCAGACCTGCGCCGATAAACAGCCATTTGACTCCGCCGCGTCGCAGACTGGCCGTCGAGAGCATCTGGCGCATGCCAGCTCTCCCTTCGGTGACGAGTGCCATGGGAATACTCACGAGGGTCGGGATAAAGACCATCAGCACAGGGACAAGCAGGCTTTTTTGTTCAAGGGGCAGGGGAAGAAAATACGTTGCAAAAGAAAGTACAACCGTGATGACCGTATACCAAAGAACGGGGTGACGCTTAAGGTTGTTCATCGGTATCTTTTAAGAAAGAAGTAAATGGAATTTATCCAAGTACGCGATAGGCGAAGTTCAACATCTTTTCCTGATGTTGAATTTGTTGATCCTGTGCTCTTGAACCATGCCCGGCTGTAAACCAATGGATTTCGATCTGTTTGCCAAGAGACAGTAATTTTTCTTCATAGACTTTCATCTGACGCGCAGGACAGCGCGTGTCATTTTCACCCTGAATCACCAGGATTGGAGCTTTGATCTGTTCGGCATAAGTAATAGGCGAGCTTTTACGCGTTGCTTCAGGCACTTCATCTGGCGCGCCGCCAAATAATGCACGTTGATAACCACGCAGGGATTCGGCTTCATCTTCGTACATGGTTTTCCAATCGGCGATGGCCACCTCTGCCATACCACCCGCCCAAAGCTCAGGGCGGCGACCGATGGCCTGGAGGGTCAAATAGCCACCATAGGATCCGCCCGTTAACAGGACAGAATCAGGGAGAGCAATCTTGTTATCCACCAGCCACTTATACGCGGCGGCCATATCCTGGACTTCAAGATCACCGAGATTGCCCCAAATGGACTTCTCAAAAGCTTTCCCAAAGGTGACCGAGCCGTGATAGTTGACGCTGAAAAAAGCAAACCCATGGTCGAGCCAGCATTGTGCTCCGGGTGCAAAAACAGATGGCATGACGGAGGTTGGGCCGCCATGTGTATGCAGAATCGTGGGGAAAGGTCCCTCTCCCTCGGGCACGGCCAGCCATCCCTGAATGGTCTCTCCATTTTCGGAGACCAGAGCAAAGGATCGAAATGGTCTTCCAGCCGGCGCATCGCCCGCCTTTAAAACTGTCCGCTTGAGGGCGCCTGTTTTTTCATCCAAAGCAATCAAACAGGAGGGATGCGAGGAGTCTTCCCACGTCACCCAGATTTCGCCGTTCGGTGTAAAGAATCCTCCGCTGAAAAATCCCAATGTCCCGGATGGATGATCCAGCTTCACCACTGTGTGCGTACTAACTTGATAACGATAGAGTTGGTATTGAGCCTGATAAACCTGGCAGAGGAGGATTTGTTCCGCTTCGTCAGACCAGGAACTGGCGAGGATGGTTCCCGGAATTTCATCCAGTTGTAACGGGACTCGTTCGCCGGTAACAGCATTCCAGAGAAACGGACGCTCGAACCCTGATTTGCTCGAAGTGCAGACCAGACGTGGATCCCCCTCGATCGGGGAAAATTTTGGATCTTCGATGCTGGCGTTCTCATCCCAAAGCTCATTGATTTGTTCGCCAGTCTCGATATTAACCACGATCAGCGAGAAGTCCATGCTTTTTGTGCGTTCCGATGAAGTGATCACCGCGATTTTTCCATCGCTCGACAGACTGAAATCCCGGGTAATGCTTTCACTATCATGAAGTAATTTTGGCGTGCCATCATCGCGTTTTATGTAGATTCTGAAGCCATCTTTTCCTGCCGCAATAAATCCGAGCACATTTCCCATGCGATTTTGATTGATATAAAATGAACTGTACAAGGGCAGTTCGGGTGAGATGTCTTCAGCATCGCCTCCGGAAAACGGAACGCTTACATAATGACCGATTTCATTGCCGCCCTCATCTTTCAGGAAGTAGATGTGATTTCCATCCGGCGAAATGATTCCCAGGATCACACCTGCGGGCTGGTCCGTAACCTGTGTCAGTTCCCCAGTAGGGATATCCCAGGCATACAATTGATAAATACCATCCTTATTTGTGCAAACAAGACCTCGCTGTGGATTCTGCTGGGCAGCTACCGCCCAGAAGATGTCAGCAGCAAGAAAACGCTGGCGCCAAATTGCTTCAGGACTTAGATCTAACGCTTTCATCTTTCCTCCTTCACGCTGGTACGATTTGATAGGATGCTTTCAATTGCTCTTGGGATTATGGCAAGGTTCGTCGCATGTAGTGTAGCATCTTCACCGATAGATTTCAACTGTGAATATGGTTATCTTTTCCTGGCGATGACCGTGAATATATGCCAGTGTTTGGGGCCGCTGACAGCAGAACCATCTTCATCCGTTTCGTGAAAATACTCTATCTCAAAATTCTCAAGCATCTTGCGGACTTGTTCTTCTGTATGGAATGTCATATCAGGACTATCTGCCCAGGAATCCCTTAACCCGAAGAACTGACCCGCGAATCGCCCACCTGGCTTTATTGCCTGCACGATCTTTGCCCAAAATGCGTCAAAGTGTTCTGGCGAACAAAATGGGAGGCTAAGACTTGCATGGACTAGATCAACGGACGGCAAGATCACATCTTCAAACTTCGTGATCTGGGTTCGCAATCTCGTTTTTTGTTGCTCCGGGATCTTCGTCAAGAGATATTCTACGGATGCAGGCTGACCATCAATGGCCAGGACATTCCAGCCGCGCTCGAGCAAAACAGCAGTCTCAGTTCCATCTCCGCAGCCCAGATCGATGGCTAGCAGTTGAGGTTGGGCAGAATTACTTGCAAAATATGTAAGTGCATCCAACAATAATTGACGAGGCGGACGTCCCTTGATCGCTCGATAATATTCTTCCCAACCGTTATCTTCCTGTGACATAAAATACCTCCAGAGCAATACTGACAAAAATGCAACAAAGGAATTTTACTTTGTGGACAGGTTAGGTCTATCTACCCCTATGCTCTAGCAACCAGCGCGTTTTAGCGTTGGGCATTTTGCGGTTTCACAGTTTTCTTGCGTTGATTGGCACGTTGTGTCTCAATCTCCATCTGCTCTATTCTATCCAGTCGAAAATTCCGTTCGTCGTCGCGCAAATGACAATGTGCAACCACATACAAATAATCATTCAAAGCAAGGATTTGCTTGGGTGTAATCCATCTTTCACTTGCATCTCCCTTTCTGTCAATATATCGAATAAATATTCGTTTTTTGCTTTGCAGGGCTTCTTCAATCACAGGAGGCAAATTAAGTTCCTGCGGAGATGTGAGAGGCGGATAATATGGCACAATAACGTGTTCAATATCTGTACTTCTCAACTTGTGGGCAAAATACTTCAATACTTCACGTGTAGTAAAGGCATCGTCCAGGGCACGGTGTGCAGCGGCAACTTCGATGTCCAGCCAGTGAGCAATAGATTGTAAACTGTTGGAGTCAAAATCGAAATATTGGCGAGCAATTCCCAATGTATCTAAAGTGAGGGCGGTGGGAAGGTGTCTGTTAATTCGCCCCAGTTCACTGCTGAGAAATCCGAGATCGAAAGGGACATTGTGACACACAATCACAGCATCTTTGATGAGAGTTACAACCTGTTCAGCAACCTCGATAAAGTGAGCGGCTTTCCGCAAATCAGAATCTTTCAACCCGTTGACCCGCGCCGCGCCAGGTGAGATTGGCCTTTCCGGATTTAACAGGCTGTCAAAAGATTCAATGACCTTATCTCCCTCGCAGCGAACAACTGCGATTTCACAGATTCGGTCACCAAACCATGGAGAAAGTCCTGTAGTCTCCACATCAAGATAAGCAAAGGTGTGTGAACTGAGTTTGCTCATTTGGACAATATCTTACCGCAAATTTCACCATTCCACGCTACAGACGCGACCACCCGCGCTCAAATCATTTATCCTTCCAACTTCATCCTTTCCAACTCCCCGCACCCAGCAACGGATCCGCTTTTGTACGCAGCACTCATCAGGCATAGTCTTCGCAAGAATCAGCCGAAATTGTATTTCTTGGCAAGTACATTGGCATTAGCATTACGCGTCAAATAAGCGATCACATAAAAAACGAGAACGAAGAGCAGCAATGCTTGATATCCAAAGGCGAGAGCAAAGTATTCGAACATACCCCCGAGCATCGCACCGAGCAAATTCGAAGCAAAGGCCATATCTGCGGCGAGACTGTCACGGAAGGAATGACTAAAGACCACATTCGCACAAAAGATCGGCGCAAAAGCCAGGAGACTTGCCAACCCGTACCGCAAGACAGGTGAGGAGACTTCCAGCAGGGTTTTTAGCGGCAGGAAATAATTCAGGAGCAAGAGCACAAAGAGAAGAATGTATAACAGCCAGATACGCGTCAACTTGAAACGGGCGTTGAACAAGATCGCCAGCAGTACACTGCTCAAGATGGCAAAGAACACCAGCGAGTTGACCATCCAGGTGTTGCCAAATAAAAGCCCAAAAGTGACAAGACTGCGGGTTTCAAGCAGCATAAAGGCGACACCGAGAAAGAAGAAATGCCAATCGAAGTGTCTGATAATCTCTTTCGGCGCGCTAACCGCTATCAATAACAATGCCAGAAGAGATATAACAGCCAATGCGCCAAGATAAAGTGTGGGGATCGTCGGGACGGGCATATAGACAAACGGCCAATCGTCAGTGGCAGATGCCTGATCTGGATTCGAACTCATACGTCCATGTCCGATAACTGGCAGCTGGATTCCTCGACTTGAAGGAATGATGGCTGCAGTATCTTCAGTGTATGCAATATCAAGTGCAGGGTCAAGCTCCGCCAGATGCGGACCACCCATAATGACTGCCGCACGGCCATAAAGCCCATATGTGGTCACGTACGGAGGGGTACCGAAGGCCTTATCAACCATCCCCGCCAATTTATGAACGAGGAAATCCTGCCGGTAATAGTTATAAAGTACGATCAAACCATCCTCAGTAAGGATGTCTCGCGCGCTTTCGAACGCGTCGGTGGTCAGCAAAAAACTTTCCAACCGCAGACTTGAATAACTCGAAGTAAGCGTCAGCGAGTCGGGAAGAGCGAAGAGGATCAAATCATATTTCTGAGTGGCATTGCGGAGGAATGAACGTCCATCATTGATATATACTTTTACGCGCGGGTCGTCATAGGGATGATCCGGATTGAGCGCAAGCCCGAGACCGTAAATGACAGGATCGATTTCAACAGCGTCAACTTCTTCTGCGCCGTTGTTTAAGGCGATGGCCACGTCCGAGCCGCTACCAGCTCCCAACACCAAAACCTTTTTGAATGGTTTTTGACCGAAAAGGTCATAGACCCTGAAATAAAATGTCTCCTTATTCAAATAATGGGTGGCTCTCTGATGGCCGACATTATTCACATTGAGCGTGTACCCGCCGGCATTATCCTGATCCACTTGAATGCGGTAATAGGGGGACCAGTAACTTCCCCGACCAATGCCATACACGATTACCAATACACCAATAAAAAATGGAGACAGTGAAACCCATTTGCCTGCAGGGATGCCAGGCAGTACGAGGAAAACCAGCATCAGGAACCAGATGTAGGGCGGCAATGAAAAATAAGAGGTGACAAAAAACGTGGCGATGCCGGCAAGGCTGCCCAAAATATCCAGGGTGTAGGCCTGGAGCGGAGGAAGCGCCCGAAACATTTTCCCCAGGGGACGGGCAAGGATCATAAAGCTGACCGCCACCAAAAAGAATATCACCGGCAAAACGATGCTGCTTTCGGGCGGCGCTATGCTTTCGCCTGTCACATAGTAAAGGACCTGCGTCGAAGGCAGGTATAGCTCAAACTGGGATAACCTGGTAACAGTGACGAGCACAAACAACCACACAAAAAAATTGGGCAGCCGCAACTTTTCGCGCCTTGAAATCATGATGCCAACCCCGATCCCCAGGAAGGACGCCAGCATGATGAAATTCATAAAGAAGCCGAGGAAACGCACGTACGCCGGAAGCCAGCGAATACAAATAAGTTCGAAGAATAATATTACAAAGCTTGTTAAGAACAGTTGCCGGCGGACTTTCCCCAGTGTTACATTCTTGTCACCTGGAATATCCCCTTCGGTTGTAACCATGTTTATCAAGTTGTTTATGAGATTTTTCGATTTGACAACCACTTGGCCCTCGGATGGCAATGAAGTTATAAGAGATGAGATTATAAATCATTCGCCACCCCACCCTAACAACCAGCGCGCTTTTCGCGATCCACCATTGCCGCGTGAAAATCATCTTGATGTGACCGAATAGGGGTTGCACCTTTATCGAGAAAGCTTATAATAATGAGCGTTACTTAATTAACTGAGAAGCAAGGCAGCTTCCTGGATCATATTTTTGATCTGTCACTTTCCTGGGGGACGCATATTGGAAGTCCAAAAAACGAAGCTTTGGTTTCGGCTGAACAATCCAGCGACTTTGATGCAAAAGGCCGTGAAAGGAGTGTCGCTAATCCGTCAAATAATCCACCGTTCCATTTACAGACTCCCTTCTTATAGGTGATGAAAGGAAGTACGGTGAATCCTATGCGTAACATACGATTATGGTTAAGTGTAATTGCTCTGCTCGTCCTGGCATTCCCAACAATGGCACGTGCAGATAGCGGCGGCTCCAACGCCGGAGAAGCCTTCAACATTGAGGTTGTGGGTCACAATGACCTTGGCGGCCGCGGCTTCAATGCCGATGTCTGGGTGCATGATGGCTATGCCTACGTTGGACAATGGGGATTTGGCGACTGGGCTGCGGGATCGAAAGATCGGTTCTGCCCGCAAGGCTCGAACACCAGCGCCCTTATCCTTGACGCGCGCGATCCGACAAATCCGCAGGTGGTAGGAAGGCTCCAGAATCCTCCGAATACTTCCATTGAAGACATCGTCGTATACACTGCCCGCTATGGGTCTTTCAAAGGCCGGGACATCGCCGCGGGCGGGATCCAATACTGTGGCGACTCGATTTACGATGCAAATGCCGAGCGCGGCCTGATGCTTTGGGATGTTACCAATCCGGCATCACCGGTTCAGGTTGGCTATCTCAAAACAGCCTGCTGCGCACGCGGCGTTCACGAGTTCGAAATCCAACATCGTGCGGACCTTCGGCGCACCTTTGCCTACGCAAGCGTACCGACCAGCCGCTATCCTGATTCAACCACCCTGAGCGGGTATCGCGACCAGAATGGTGACGGCGACTTCCGCCTGTTTGACATCACCGACCCTGCCAAGCCGGTTCAGGTTTCGGATTGGGGCATTCAGGATATCGGCGGTCCCTTCTATCCCGGGCAGGGCTGTGACCCCGATCCCAATTACGGGCATGGGGCAGAGCCATCGGATGATGGCAAGCTGGTCTTCGTGTCATATTGGGACAGCGGCTTCGTCGCGCTGGATGTGACGAATCCAGCTCAACCTGTAATCATGGGCCGCACGGTGTACCCAGCCAACGCGGATGGAGATGCCCACTCAGCTTCGTACGATGACGCCCGCAAGTGGTTGTTCAGCGCCGACGAGGATTTCTGCAAGAATTCCGGTCCCGGCATCGAAAAGGGACTCGGCTACCTGCGCGTCTACGATTATTCCAATCTTGCCGCGCCAGTCCAGATTGGAGAGTATCGCACGCCGAACTCGATCGGAACGAATACCCAGGCCGCGGGCGATTACTCGCTCCATAACGCGCTGGTAGTTGGTACCGATATCTATATGTCGTGGTACTCGGACGGGATTCGAGTCGTGGACGCGAGCGACCCAAGCGCAATTCAGGAGGTGGCTTACTTTGTGCCGCCCTCTGCTAACAATCCGGTGAAACCTTCGCAGCGCGGTGTGCTCTCCAATGCGCCGCAGGTCTGGGGCGTGGCGTATGATGAAGCGACAGGCCTCATCTATGCCAGTGACATGAACTCAGGCTTGTGGATCTTGCGCCGGACGGATTAGTAGAGCATCTAATTGTCAACAAAGCATCCCACAGGCAAATGACTGTGGGATGCTTTTGCATTATTCAATTGCCAGCAGCTTCCCTTCCCTGCGGGGAAGGGGCTGGGGGATAAATCCTCACCACTCCCACACCCTAACTGCACATGCAATGGAAAGGTCGAATTAAATGACTATTTGATTTAACTTTTCCTTCCGAAGATCCATACCTGCTTCAAGGTAGCTTTTGAGATTCATCATGAAAAATCCCCATTGATTCGCATGCATATCATGGAGTTTCTCATGATCGGCTCCACTCTGCATGCTTGAGTGATCCAACTCTACTATTGTCTCTTCATCAGCCTCGGTCAAATTGAAAGTAACCAATGTAGGAATCGATTCGGCGGTCCATGTATAGCTCAGCTTCCTGTTTGGCACAACTTCTACATATTCACCTTGCTGTGCCCCGTTCTCATTGGCATTTGCAAATTCCCAAGTGAGTTTGAATTTTCCACCGGGACGCGGGTCGGATTCGGCGCGTGTGGGAAACCAGCGCATTAATTCGTCGGCCTGGGTCAGCGCCTTGAATACTACCTCCGGTGAGCTCTTTATGGTTACTGTTTGTTGGACAAAACTATGATTGTTTGACATTTCTTATCTCCTTATCTACTTGGGTCTTATGCTAAATCGGGAAAGCCAGAGCCTTGATCTGGAGGAAATCCGGCTTTCCGAGTAAACGATTAATGTAGATGCACAGCGTGTGTGCCGCCAGTTTGGTGTGGAGGCGAGTACACAAGCCCCAGAAAGTGTGAGCATGATTGACTTCAATATGGAATTGGTTGGAGAGCTGTGCATTCACGGTTTCAACCATCTGGCGAATGGAGTTGTAGAGTTGCTGTAGGAAGCGTGACAACTGTTTTCGCTGGTTTCGTCTAGGAATGGTTGTGAGTTGGATACGATTCTCCTTCCATAATTGAGCGGCTTTTGCGGCGCTGATGTAAGCTTTATCACCCAACACTTGCAGGTCGGTATGTGCCGAGAGCAATTCAAAACCGACTTCCAGGTCAAATTCATTAGCAGGCGCCAGTTCAAAATCCAGGATGACACCGTTCATGGCAATCAAGAGATGTAATTTGTAGCCGAAAATGGTTTGCTTCCGGGAGGGCACTTTCCCAAACGTGGAACCGCTCGCCTTCCAGGCGCCGCTGGAGGAGGGCACCAGATAAAACTGCATAACAGGTAATGGCAGACTATCAATCACGCACTGGCGATCTCCAGCCACATCCAGACTTTGCAGAATAACCTGTCGGATCATGTTGAAAGCATGCATCAGTCCTCGACGACGGCGATTGAAACGACTTTGAGTCGGTATTTTCGGAAATAAATCTCGATGTTCCTGCCAATAACTCAGCATTTCGGTTTCCACATCCCAACCCCGACATTCGCCAATTAAGGCCATCGCCATCAATTCGCTATCGGAACAGTCCGGTTTTGGACCGGGCCGTTTGAAGAAAGGAGCAATCTTGAGCCAGATTTCATCGACCACAAAGTACATCCACAGAGCAAAATCATTAAAGTCGTTTATCATTGAGAGGTCCTCCAGCGTGTTTGGGCTTCTTTGAGCAGAACCCCAATATCACGCTTGAGGACTTTTTGTCAATCATCTAGCATAAGACCCTATTATAAAACTGATGTAGACGAGCATTTCCTTCCCCTATCACTCTACGCAAAGTATCGATATCATCAACGTTTAAAGGCTGTAATAATTGTTTAGCATACTTCTCGCGTTTAGCCTCTACAATAAATTTGGGAAGATGTCTAAACATGTAAAGTGAACTCCAAGGACGCCAGCCAGAATTGCTTCGTAAAAACAAAA
>DASWKT010000262.1:0-2943 GCA_036396515.1 Anaerolineales bacterium
AAATCTGGCAATCGTTTATCATCTCTTCCATCACCTGAAGGAGGATACCGCAAAACGATCTGCCCACTCTCCCAGCTAATCGCCGATAACCCTGCCTTCTCGGCGCGCAATTTGACGCGCATCTGGTAGAACAGGTTCTGCACCATTTCAGGTAATTCTCCAAAGCGGTCATTGAACTCGGAGGCAAGCGCATCGATCTCTGTTTCGTCCCGCAGGTCAGCAATGCGCCGGTACAACCGCAGACGCAAATCCTGGTCTGCAATGTAATTGGCAGGGATGCCAACCGCCAGCGGCAAATCCACGTTCACCGGCATGGCCATGGGCAAGTCGAATGCCGTGGATCGCAACGTCACATCCTGCCCATTGGCTTTCGGAATTTGACCTTTGGATGCCCTGAGTCGTCTCACTGCATCTGCAAGCAAGCGTGTATACAGATGAAAACCTACCGCTTGAATATGACCGTGTTGACGCGTACCAAGCAGCTCGCCAGCGCCACGTATTTCAAGGTCACGCATCGCAATAGAATAGCCTGCGCCCAGCTGCGTGTTTTCGGCAATGACTTCGAGTCGCTGCTGGCCATCGATCGTGGGAGATAACTTGTTGTGGCGGAAAAAGTAAGAATACGCCCGCGAAGCTCCACGTCCGACACGACCACGCAGCTGATAGAGCTGGGCGAGGCCAAAGGTATCGGCGCGATCCACAATCAGTGTATTAGCGTTCGGGATATCCAATCCAGATTCGATGATGGTTGTCGAGAGCAAAACGTCGGTATCACCCGCGTTGAAACGGTGCATCACTGCCGCCAGGTGTTGCTCGGGCATCTGCCCATGACCCACATCGACGCGCGCCTCAGGAACAAGCTGGTTTAGATGCGCCTTCATCGCATCAATCGTGTTGACGCGGTTGTGCACGAAGAAGATCTGCCCACCTCGTTCGAGCTCACGCAAAATGGCCTGACGTACAAGCTTCGGCGAATAGGGCCCAACGTGCGTGACAATGGGCAGGCGCTCCTCGGGTGGCGTATTCAGGTTGGAAATATCACGAACACCCGTTAGTGCCATGTAAAGCGTACGGGGAATGGGAGTCGCGGTGAGGGTCAGTACGTCCACTTCGGTGCGAAGTTTCTTTAAGTGCTCCTTGTGAGTTACACCGAATCTCTGCTCCTCATCAATAATGACTAGTCCAAGCTCCTTGAACTCGACATCGCCGGAGAGAAGACGATGCGTGCCGATCACAATATCCACCTCACCAATCGCCAACCCGAGCAGAACCTCAATTTGCTCACGCGGCGTCCTAAAGCGCGAAAGCATCTCTACCTTCATGGGGAATGCAGCAAGGCGCTGCAGAAACGTTTCATAATGCTGCTGTGCAAGAACTGTGGTTGGCACAAGGATCGCGACCTGCTTGCCATCCATCACCGCTTTGAAGGCCGCACGCAGGGCCAATTCGGTTTTGCCATAACCCACGTCCCCGCACAGGAGTCTATCCATCGGGCGCGGTGACTCCATATCGCGTTTGATCTCCACAAGCGCGCGCTTCTGATCTTCTGTTTCCACGTAAGGGAACGAATCTTCCAATTCTTTTTGCCAGGTTGTATCAGGCTTGAACGCATACCCTTTTACAATATTCCGCCGCGCATACAAGTCCAGCATCTCCTGCGCCACCTCGATCACAGCCTGCTTGACGCGCCCCTTCTTTTCATGCCACTCCTGCCCACCCAAACGATCCAGACCGGGCACTACTCCCTCGGCACCAATGTAACGCGTTAGACGGTCTGCCTGGTGCACAGGCACGAATAACTGGCCGCCGTTATCGTATTCCACTGCCAGGAACTCACGCAAGTGATTATCAAGTTCCCGTTGAACCAATCCGGCGAAGCGGCCAATGCCATGATCGATATGAACAACGTAATCGCCCACCTGTAGATCCGCATAAATCGACTCTGGCGTTTCAGCCACAGGTCGTTGGCGGGTGCGCGGCTGCGGCCGCTCCCAACCAAAGACTTCGGAGTCTGTGATGAGATGCAGATCCCCCAGAATGAAACCTTCTGATAGGGATGATTCGATAAACTGCGGATTTTCATCATCTTCCGGATGACTCTCTTTCCAGAGCTCCTGCAGGCGTTCGCTTTGCCGCGAGACGATTAGCACCATTTCATTCTGCGACACCAGGCCTGCCACGTGCTCGACGAATGGTTTCAGCCTCCCGGCGAATCTCTCCCCGATCGCGAAACCGGACGCGAGCCCCTGCTCTTCTTCTTGCGCTGTCGAGTGTCCCAATTCCAAAAACGACCGGCTGTGCAAATGATCGAATAATTCGGGCCAGGTAATATACGGCAACGGGAAATCGGGAGAGAGAGTCTCTTCTGCAATACTCTCTTGTCTGAACTTGACCGCCTGCTCTTCCACTTCTGCCACCATACTCTCAACGATGGACAGGTCATCGACGAGCACCAGCGCTTTTTGCGGAAGGTAATCCAGAAGGCTTGCGGATTGCTGGTTTAACAACGGGATATGAAATTCGGATAATTCCATATCCGGATCGCCCCTAACGATAAATTCACGCGCGGGGGTGATCAAAATTGATTCCAGGTTTTCAACGGTACGCTGAGAGGCAGGGTCGAACCTTCGAATGGTCTCGATCTCATCTCCAAAGAAATCCAAACGGACGGGCAATTTCTCTGCCGGCGCCCAGATATCTATAATGCCCCCGCGTTTAGAGAATTGACCCGGCTCAAGCACCGTGTTCACACGTTGATAGCCAATATCCACCCAGGAGTGTGAGAGTGCATCGGGCTGCAGGGATTGCCCAGCAGAAATTTTCTTGGAAGCCCTGAGAAAGTCGCGGCGCGGTAACGTTCGCGTCATCAACGACCGCGCGGATGTTATGAAAATGGGGTGAATTTCAGGCTTTTGTGCAAATGGAAGGTGGTACGAAGCTAAC